>CAMUQM010000010.1 GCA_947095945.1 uncultured Prevotella sp. | reverse complement strand
TCGTTTGTCTGATATACTCTCATATCTGATAGATTTAAGCTGTTAGTAATAATTTATTTCGTCTCAAAGGACAAGCCGTAGCTCATCAATTCAGCGGTCTAAGTTATACATTTTCATTGAAAGTGCCAAAGTTTCTTACGAAAAAAACGAAATCTTTTAAAACTTATTAGTACATTTGCATTATTTCTTGTAAGGCATACATTAATATATACGCATATACACTTATTATGTCAGGATTATACATTCACATTCCTTTCTGTGCCAGTCGCTGCATTTACTGTGGCTTCTATTCTACTGTACCCACAAAGAAAAAGAACGAAAGACTGTCTGTAGAAGAACAGTATGTGAATGCTGTCTGTCATGAGATGGAACTGCGTGCGGAGAAGAACTGTGATATGTCTTCAGGAAGAACAAGTAGTTTGTCAACTATCTATTTGGGTGGTGGAACCCCTTCCCTGCTTTCTTTCGAGAGCCTACAGAAGATATTCCAGACAATAAATAAGGTATATCACATTGGTTTAAAATGGGATATAGAGAACAACACTTGTACCACGGCGACTCCAATTGAAATCACAATGGAGTGCAATCCCGATGATGTAACGGAGGAGTTTGCACAGAACTTGCGTTCTCATCCTATCAATCGTATCTCTATGGGAGCACAGACTTTCTCAAATGAACGCCTACGCTTCCTGCATCGTAGACATACAGCAGACGAGGTGGAAACGGCTGTCAAACGTCTAAGAAACGTAAACATTAAGAACATTTCCGTAGACCTTATGTTTGGTTTTCCCAATGAAACACTTGAAGAATGGAAAGATGACATAGAACGATTGCTTGCCTTAGACATTGAACATATCTCAGCATATAGTCTTATGTATGAGGAAGAAACTCCCCTCTACCGACTTCTTCAAGCCGGAAAGGTCAAGGATATGGACGATGAACTTTATCGTCAGATGTACGATACACTCATCGACCGCTTAGCCGAAGCTGGTTATGAACAATATGAGATTAGTAACTTTGCCAAGCTTAAAGTTCAAACTTCAAAGTTCAAACCTCAATGTTCAAAGTTTAAAGTCCAAAGTCCTTTCCGTTCTCAACACAACAGTTCGTATTGGCACAACGTCCCTTATATAGGCATCGGAGCCTCTGCTCATTCCTATGGCAATGGTAAGAGAAGTTGGAATATAGCAGATACTAAGGCTTATATTACTGCCATTCAAGAAGACAGACTGCCAAGTGAAGAGGAAGTAATTGATGCTGACACGCATTATAATGACATGATTATGACTGCCCTTCGTACATGTGAAGGAATTAATCTTTCAACGCTCTCTGCTGAATACCGAACTTATCTCATGCGCCTCGCCAAGCCTTTACAACAACAAGGTTTATTGATAGAAGACAATGGCAGGCTTCATCTTACTCGTGACGGTATCTATGTTAGCGACTCCGTTATGAGCGATTTAATGAAAGTATAAGTATATCACCACAATTCATCACCACCCAACACCTATCATCCTTCCCCACAATTCATCACCACCCATCACCTAACACCCAACACCCACAACTCCCATGACCAACGAAGAATTTGAAAAGAAATGGGCAGAGAATCGCAAAGAGATTCTTGCCAACAACGAAGAGTATCAGCGCATTGCTCAGAGCTATAATGGTTCGGGCTGGATTGACTATGTCATCTTTATTGCAGGTTTTGTTATCTGCGAGAACTATACAAAGACGATTGTAAACAGTATTGTACTTCAATATCTCCTTGCCCTTGTGGGTATGATTTTGATATGGTTGGGCTATCACCTTATCAAGAGTCTGTTCAACAGCAAGCAGACTTTAGGAGAACTCGAAGAAAAGATTAAGCAGCAATACAAAGATTCTATTGGTGGTTAAAGACACCTTTATACAAAAATATTAGGCAGATAGGATTTGTTATTCCTATCTGCCTAATATTTATCTTTACAAGTGAAGCTCTTTACCAGTAAATACGCTACTCATATCAACACCGCAAATAACGGTAATCATAATTATGAACTATGAATTGTGAATTATGAATTACTTTCCGTCTTCTTCTCCTTAGCTGGTGGCAATATTAGGTTCAAGATAACACCCACCATGGCAGAAAGTCCAATACCACTGATAGAGAAACTACCCCACTGTAGCACAGCACCACCAATACCCATCGTCAACGTAACAGAGATGATGATGATATTACGTGTACGATTGAGGTCAACCTTATGCTGAACAAGGTTCTGAATACCTACAGAAGCAATAGTTCCAAAGAGCAACAACATGATACCCCCCAAGACAGCTGCAGGAATACTCTGTAAGATAGCACTCAACTTTCCGATTACCGAGAAGACAATAGCTGTCGCAGCGGCAATACGGATGACCTGAGGATGAGTTACCTTTGTAATACTCATAGCACCTGTCACCTCACTATAAGTTGTCACAGGAGGACCACCGAAAAGGCAAGCCACCAAGCAAGCCAAACCATCGCCCAACATCGTACGATGCAAACCGGGTGACTTTGTGAAGTCCTTATTCGCAACAGCACTCACCACATAGACATCACCCACATGCTCAATCACAGGAGCTATCGCCACAGGAATCATATAAAGGAATGGTTCCCAAGCAAACTGTGGCAATTCAAGATTTGCCAATGCAGGTGGTAAAGCAAACCAAGGCGCAGCCTCTACACCTGAGAAATCAACATCACCCATAAATGCAGCTACAATATAGCCCACAGCAATACCACAAATAACAGGTACTAACTTCATCAAGCCACGCCCCATAGAGAGAACTGTCACTGCCGTACCCAATGAAATAAAGGCTATAAGCCAGTTTGTCTTCGCCATATCTACAGCCGCCTTTGACAGAGAAAGACCAATCAGAATAATTACTGGACCAATGACAACTGGTGGGAAGAGTCTATCCAATAGCTTCTTTCCTTGCCATTTAATCAGTGCTGACATCACGAAATAAACAAGTGCAACACCAGCTATTCCTGCCAATGTTCCGGGCATACCCCACTGTTTTGAAGCAGAAATTATAGGAGCAATGAAAGCAAAGGAAGAACCTAAAAAAATAGGAACCTTACCTTTCGTAACCAAATGAAAGATAAACGTTCCTAAACCTGCTGTGAATAACGCTGTTGCTGGGTCAAGTCCTACGAGTAAAGGGACGAGAACCGTAGCTCCAAAAGCAACAAAGAGGAATTGCACTCCCACAATGGTCTTTCGTGCTGGCGATAGTTGTAAATTACTCATGTAAAAAATGATTTTTATTAGTATTTTATAGAGATGTGTTGCTACGCATTCAGTTTACAAAAGTATAAAAAATGTGCGTTATTGTGGTTAAAAAAGAAGAAAAAATGCCTTTTAAGTAGAAAAAGAACACCTTTATACATAACAGAGCAATTTTTTTTTTATCTTTGAGTCATCTTTTTTTAATCTAAACAGACAATACGCTATGACGAAAAAACTTCTATACGTCCCTATCCTACTTTTATTAGTTTGTTGCACACAATCTAAAAAGACTCTACATATACTTGAAAAAATAGTTCAGAAGACTACAACAAGTTCACAGCTGACACTTGAAGATGCTGCCAAAAAAGCCAAACCAGATTACGTCCTGTCAGAAGAGGAGACAAAGTATGTCACAAGTTCAAATACGCTCAGTCTGAAGTTGTTCCAACTATTAGCCAACAAAAACAGTAAGGAGAGTATAGTTTTATCGCCCATGGCTGTCGTTTATTCATTAGACATGATTAACAACGGTGCAAACGGAAAGACACAAGAGGTCATTTCGAAGGCACTTGGCTATATGGCTGATGACCTTGATGCTATTAACTCACTTAACAGAACAATGCTGATTGGTCAGAGAAAGGAGGAGACGAATGTAGATAATGAGTCGATGGGATATATGATTACTGCCAACTTCCTAATGCTGCATGAGCAGACAAAGCTATTACCCGAGTTTCAAAAAGCATTAGAACACTATTATTTTACCAATATTATCGACTCTGTCAACACGCCGAAGGGCAAAGAAAGTGCTAACAAACTTTGTAAAACAATCACAAAAGGTGAGATTCAATCCTTGCCCATCAACCTTACAGGACCTCGTGCAGCACAGCTTATCAATGCCGTTACACTTAAGACGGCTTGGTCCTTACCGTTCGACAAGGATATTACAAAGCCTATGCCTTTCTTCACTGAAAATGGTAAAAGTAAGCAGGTCTATATGATGAGCAACTATGACACGACGCAAAAGTATCAAGGTTATACCACTAAGGATTATCAAGTGCTTCGTATGCCGTTAGAAAACGGCTTTAGCCTATATGCTGTCCTACCTCAAAAGAAGAATAACTTGCAAGATCTCATTCGTAAGTTAACAATCAAAGAATTGCATAAAATCTCTCAAAAAACTAAAGTGTATGACTATGTAAACGTACTTTTTCCACGTTTTACCATCTCTGCGAATATTCCTATGAAACAGCTTTATGGTGAAATGGGCTTAGGTAATCTATTCTCTCGTGAAGCCGATTTCAGTAAAATGAGTGCTCAACCGCTTGCTGTTGACGATGTTTTCCAGCAGATAAACATGAATATTAACGAGGAAGGAATCAGTGCAAAAGCCATTCAAGTTATGCTATTCGCCAAATTATCAGCTATGGATAGTTCATCTACATTCACTTTTAAGGCTGACCATCCTTTCCTTTATTACATCCTTGATAATTATAATAACATCTGTTTCATGGGGCAGTATATGGGTAACTAAAGCCATATTTTTTATGTGGAAAGTGTCTTCATACAAACTACCTTCATACGGAAAACGCTACAGAGAGAATCCTTTTCATGAAAAGAAGGATTTATATTCATGAAGATAAAAAAAAGCATGCGAATAGCCACAACCTACCTCTCTAACTTACAACACGTATTTTCCTTCTCATTACTTGTTATACCGCTTTATTTTCCTAACTTTGCAGAAAAGAAAGCAAAGAAAGTATTTTATCCTCTAACAATAACATTCAAATCCAATAAAAGAAATGATAGAACTCGATACAACCAATATGTGTTCTCACCTGCAAAAGAAACTCTTCAACAAAGATGGTGTTTACTATCCAGTATGGCAGGCAATGCAGAAAGATAAAGATATAACAGCCGTGATTCGTACACGCCAGTTACACATCTATCGCAATGGTAAAAAAATATTGGTACTCCCCGGCAAGGCTGCACCAAAGATTATCCGCGAAGACTGCCTCAACAAACTCTTACCTAAGGACTTACTGAAATGAAAAAAGCAATCATCATAGGTGCCAGCAGTGGTATCGGACACGAAGTGGCACGACTGTTCATTGCAGAAGGGTGGACAGTTGGTGTGGCAGCACGTCGCATAGACAAACTAACCGACCTACAAGAAGCTGCACCAAAGCGTGTCTACACTGCACAGATTGATGTAACAGACGAAACAGCAGAAGCATCTCTCCTGCAACTTATAGAGCGTATGGGCGGACTTGACCTCTATTTTCATGCAGCTGGAATTGGATGGCAAAACCCTAATCTTGAAGCTGAGATTGAACTAAGAACAATGAGAACCAACGCTCTCGGGTTCACGAGAATGATTGGTTGTGCCTATCGCTACTTTGCCACTCATGGAGGTGGACACATCACTTGTATCTCTTCCATAGCTGGTACAAAGGGACTTGGTCCTGCTCCTGCTTATAGTGCAACTAAAGCAATGCAAAACACCTATCTACAAGCATTGGAACAGCTCGCTGCTTGTAAACATCATAATATCTGCTTCACCGATATCCGTCCCGGTTTTGTTGACACTCCCCTACTCGCTGGCACTTCACATCTGCCAATGCTGATGACCACTGAAAAGGTAGCACGCAGCATTATCAAGGCAATTAACAGCCGACGACACGTATGTGTCATAGACACCCGTTGGCGCGTACTCACCTACTTATGGAGACATATCCCTAACTGGATATGGAGGAGAATGAAGCTGTGTTGACCTCTTTTTCATAAAAAGAAAACAAACAAGATTTCCACAACAACATAAACAAACACTAATTTCTTTCCTCATAAAATAAACTTTCAGGATTTTCATCATCTAAGCATATAAGGCTTTAAAACTGTCGATAAATAACAAAAAGAAATGGAAAGGATAAGTAAAAGAGGGAACAACAGATAAACAAGTAACAAACAACAATTATTTAGGATATGAGAAAATTCTGTTTAAAAATTCACCGTTGGTTTGCTTTACCATTAGGCGTAGTCATGGCTATTTTGTGCTTCAGTGGTTTGGCAATACTACTCATTAAAGACCTCGCACCACTCTTTGACATGAATGCCAAAGAGATGCCAATCTATACAATGGTCGTACGACTGCACCGTTGGCTCTTTATGAAACCAGAGAATGCACACGAGGGTGGACAATCTCTTGGGCGAATCCTTACAGCCGTGTCATCAATCTGTATGGCTATCGTATTGCTATCAGGCGTTGTCATCTGGTGGCCAAAGAGCAAGAAAGCACTGAAAAACCGTCTAACAGTCAGCACTAACAAGGGTTTCCGTCGCTTTGTTTACGACTCTCACGTGTCCTTAGGCATCTATGTCTTTATCTTCCTTTTCCTCATGGCACTCACAGGACCAGTCTTCTCCTTTGGTTGGTACAGACAGGGAATGTCGAAACTCTTCGGACAACCAATGCCACCAAAGGAAATGAAGATGCAGCAACCTAAAGATGGAAGTCAGCAAACCGCAACAAACGACAAGGCTTTTGCACAAACAGACACAAGTCAGATGAAGGGACAACCACAAGCACACAAGGAGGGAGCAAAAGACATGAAAGGCGACCAGCATGGCAAAAAGCCAAAGGGTGGAAAGCTTTTTAAGCAGTTACACACAGGTTCATGGGGCGGCTGGTTCTCACGCGTTCTCTATGCTATCGCAGCCTTTATCGGTGGTTTCCTCCCAATTAGTGGTTACTATCTGTGGTGGAAGAGAAGAAGTGCTAAGAAGAAAAAAGCATAAAACATAATCCTCATATATCATAAGCCCATTGAGCGTATTCGGTTGATTAACCTACAGAATACCATCAATGGGCTTTTACGTTTAGCCTTCAACGAAGCACTTACCTAAATATACTGACAAATTTCCAACTGCATTCATCCACCCACAGAGGATTAATCAATCAACATCATGTAAACATTTTTCAAGCTACTAAAAAACAACTAACGCCCAATTAGACTCAAATTAAGCCTTAATTGGCTTTCAAAAGATGCTCTTTTGAGGTCTAACTAACGCCCTTTAAGAGTCGAAAAGATGCCCTTTTCAAATCGCATTTGTAAGACATTGATTATCTGACCGTTATAAAACCCTATTTTTAGAGCGATTTTCTATAAACAAAAGGGGTACAGAAGGCTTATTATGTAATAATTTTTCACACCTCGCAAAACCCAATAAACCATAAATAGTAATCAAAATCATGTAATCTTTATTAGGGATAAGGAAACTTAATCACACAAAAAATCAACAATAATTTACTTATAAATGAGTATTGCCACCTTAACAAGAAGCCAGTACCTTTGCACCCGTAATTTTTACAGACCGTAACAATAATGATGTTATATAGAATATTAAATAAGGTGATAAGTCTGGCGGAAGACTTGACTTGCCGAAAAGTAAATCAAAAATACGTGTTAAAAGAACATATTTATCTTTATTTATATGCGTGTATAAGATGAAAAATAAAGAACAAATGATTAGTTTATTTTAACCAAATCCACTTGTTTTTTTTCTTATAAAAGAATATATTTGCGTCAGATAATCTAATTTGGCGCGAATAAGATAAATACCATCATTTAAAGCCTTTACCAATATTTTATGAAAGTAAAACAAAAAACTTTTTTAGAACAAAAGTCTAATCAATAATATATTTTTATCTAATAAAACCTTGAAGAGTATGGAATTTAAAAAGACACTCTACTCCCTAATGTTAGGTGGCATTCTTCTTTGCTTGTTCTCATGTGCAAAGGAAGACGAATTTGAAATGCCAACATTGGTTCTTTCGGAAAACAGTATTACGTTTGACAAAGGCGTAAGCGAAAGAAACATCAGTGTGACAACAAATCAAAGCAGCTGGATTGCATCATCTCCACAGGAAGGCGACTGGCTCTCACTGGTTCAGGACGGTAACGTACTGAAGGTGAAGGTAACTGAAAACAAGATGGGAAGGGAGCGCACAAGCTACGTCCTCGTAAATGCTAATGGTGCATCAGGTAAAATTGCTGTAACCCAAAGCGCAGCTGATGTAACACTTGACGTGGCTCCAGATGCTATCTATCTCCCTCAGACTGGAGGCGAAAAGACAATTGACATTACGACCAATTCGTCTGTCTATGACGTGACAACCAGTGAAGAAGTTAGCTGGCTGAAAATTGTCAAGTCTGAGGAAGAAATCAAACTGATTGCTGAACGTAACGACACCTACCAGAAGCGTGAAGTGAAGTTGTACGCAAAGAGCGGTAGCGTTATCCGAGAGATTGTTGTTTCTCAGTCGGGCATACAGCGTTACATTCTCCCTATCAACCCCGGTGTACCACAGGATGAGCACAAGATTATGGACTTTGAGTTAGGTCGTGGTAGCTATCTACGCGAGTATCAGGCTGCTATGCCTGCTTACGGTCTTGAAGAGACTTACACCTTTATCACTCCTTCTCCTATCTTTACTTTGATACAGTATTGTAGCTCTGATGGTGTTACTCCTTCAC
This sequence comes from uncultured Prevotella sp., assembly GCA_947095945.1. Lineage (GTDB taxonomy): Bacteria > Bacteroidota > Bacteroidia > Bacteroidales > Bacteroidaceae > Prevotella. The sequence goes on along the minus strand of CAMUQM010000010.1, from coordinate 14,993 downwards.
AGATTATCACTATTGGTGACGGAAGAAAGGCTATTGATGCTGTAAAAGACAAGGCTTTCGATAAGTTCTTGACAGACAATGGCTATGTACGTAGCAACTCTCAATCTGACAGAGAATATACCAATGAAAAGGAATTGCTCGCTTTGAAAGTTTATATATCAGAAAAGGAGAACAACGAGGGTGTAAATCTTACCTTTACCCCTATCATGAAGCAGGTTGGAGAATACAAAACCTTCAGCAAACTGCCTTTCTATCCACTTGAGCTTTTGCAGAAAGACGATGTAAAGGTAACACAGGTAGAACAATACGAACAAAAGGCTGGTAGCAAAGAAGAAGAGCGTAGCTTCAACGAGCATAAGGCAACAGAGGTTTCACAGCTCCAGTATACGCTGAAGACAAGCACAGACCCTACTGCTGCCTACGGACGTATCCACATTTTCTACACAACAGATAAGAATGGTGATGCACCTGATAATCTTGGTAGTGTTCAAATTGGCGCATTGCTCTTCAAAGACACAAGCCTCGGCGTATGGAAGTATGGTAGCAAATGGGTTGCAACAAAGGAAATCAAGAAAATACTTGGCGATGAGGGCTTCTCTTTCCTCCGTACATCTGGCAACAACCACTTCTTTGTACGCGAAAGCGACCATCTCGTTATTGATGTTACCTGCGTATTAGATAATAACACACCTGTTCTCGCATTGCTTTACAGCTATGACCCTTCGGTTTCGGGTGCTGGAAGTAAGGCTGTTAAGGCACAGGCAAAGATGGTTAAAAACTTCTCTGCTGCGAAGAAAACTTTGAAGTTCTAAACAAATTGTTATACCTTATTTAAATTATTACCTGATATGCGTATAATAAATTTACATAAGCTACTGCAGCTTTCTTTGCTATGCCTATTACTGGGGGTAGTAGTTGGATGTGCTGAGAATGACAGCTTTGAACAACCGCATCTCGATGTTTCGGAGAAGGAGATAGCTTTCTCTAATCAGATTGGCGAGAAAACAATTACTGTGAACACGAACTGTAAGGAATGGATTGCTACGACACCAAAGTCGTGGGTACACCTTACACAGAAGGGAAATGAGATTGCTGTGCAAGTGGATGCTAATCCAACGGGCATGGAAAGAAGTAGCTATATCCTTGTTGATGGTGGTCTGGCTGTACAGAAAATCATGATTAGTCAGAATGCTGCTGATGTCTCACTGGATATTACGAAGGGTGAAATGGTTTTACCACAAGTGGGTGGTACGACGACTGTTGACCTAAAATTGGAAGGTGCACCCTATGATCTTACACAGAATGAAAAGCCTGAATGGCTGCAAGTTATCAAGAAGAAGCATGGTTTAAAATTTATTTCTAAACCTAACTATGGTGTAGAAGAAAGAACTACAAAACTTACGATAACCCTTGCAGGAAAGAACTACGACGTAGTGGTTAAGCAACCGGGCGTGTCTCTCTTTGTCTTGGCTTGCAATCCGGGTAATCCTTATAGTCTGCATAAGATGATGGATTACGAGTATCGTCGAGGCAGTATACTGACGGAATATGGCGGTCCAGATGAGGTAAACGGCATCTATGAGGAGAGTTATTTCTTCAGAACACCATCGCCTTTGTTCAAGGATGTTGTCTATGTGCACGATACAAAGCATTTCGTACCAACTCGTATCTACACACGCTCGTTGACCAGAGAGGGTATCAACGCTGTTAAGTCGCAGGCTTTCCAAGAGTTTGTTAAAGCCAATGGCTATGTAAGAGACGAGAAAGACACTAATCATTATGTCAACGTAAAGGAGGCTTTCACGATGGATGTTGACATCAAGGAAGATAATAACAGTGTTGTATTATTCTTCTATCAGATGCACACACAGGACCGTGATTACCCAACTTTCAGTAGTCTTGACCTCGGTCCTATCGACCTTTTGAACAAGAATGATAAGAAGGTTAGTGACGTTGAGAAGTACGAACAGGGCAAGAATAGTGAAGAGATGAAGCGACAACTGTCTAAGAGCAATGAAGTTGAAGCTATCCTCTACAAGACAAATGACCCTACTTTGATTGCTCGTACTTACTTCTTCTACCTCCGCAATGATGCCGCAATCCCACAAGAGAAGGCTGGAAGCGTTGAGCAATACAGCTTGTTCTACAGTCAGCCTAACTTAGGTATATGGCAGTATGGTAGAGAGTGGTTTGTAACCCGTGAGTTTGACAAGCTGCTTACATCAAACAACTTTGAGGTTGTTGGCTACAATGGTAAGCATCATGTCTACGCTCGCCGTTCTGACTATCTGACCTTAGCAATCTCAGGTGGAGAATATGCTGACGTCAACAATGGTAAGGCAGTCATGCAAATTACTGTTCTATACAAGCCAACTGTCTTTGCCGGAAGTAAAGAACAGCGAATGGCTAAGGTAGAACGTATGCTCAAACAATACAATCCAAAGAAATAAAATAAAGGAACATTGATGAGAAAATCGATTATATATCTATGTGCGTGTGCGCTCTCTGGCATGATGGTTACTACCTCATGCCAGGATAACTTGGACTCGGATGCGGGCGTTTCCAACACACGCTCTGTCAATATTGACAAAGACCTTTTTGCTATAAAAGGCTGTATTAACGTGAAGTTGGCAAAGGGTACAAACCAATCTATACCTTCAACGCGTAGTGGTAGTGTGGAAATGCAGAGCGTACCGTCTGAAATGGCTTCTGCAATGCAATATTCAGGCGCTTATAAGATGGAAAGAGTCTTTAAGCCTGCTGGTGAATATGAAGCAAGAACCATAGCTGAGGGACTTGATCGATGGTACACCATCTACTTTGATAAGTCTAAGGATGTTTCTGCTGTATTGGATCAGTTCAATAAAGCCGAGGGTGTTGAATGTGCTGAACGAGTGTTGCCAATGGCAAGACCAGTGGTTAAGGTTGCACCTTATAGCGCTCCTGAAGCAAACATGCAGGGTACAGGAAGCAACTTTGACGACCCTCTTCTTGCAAAACAATGGCATTACTACAACAACGGTACTATAAATCCACGTGCTGTAAAAGGGGCTGACTGTAACGTTAAACCTGTTTGGGAAAAGTACACAACGGGTAAGAAGAATGTCATTGTGGCCATTGTCGATGGTGGCATCGATATCACTCATGAAGACTTGATTGACAACCTCTATATCAACGAAAAGGAGAAGAATGGTCAACCTAACGTCGATGATGATGGCAATGGCTTTGTAGATGATATCTATGGTTACAACTTTGTGACAGCAAAAGACGTTGTGGGTGGGACTATCGAACCTGATGATGGCGGACACGGAACCCACGTTGCGGGTACTGTTGCTGCACGCAACAACAACGGTAAAGGTGTGGCTGGTATCGCAGGTGGCGATGGCTCTGCTGATAGCGGTGTACGCTTGCTGAGTTGTCAGATATTTAGAAACAAAGATGAACAGGGCGATGCAGCCGCTGCCATTAAGTATGCAGCTGACAACGGAGCTGTTATCTGCCAGAACTCATGGGGATATTCGTCTGCTGCAAATGTCACAGCTATGCCGCAGTTACTGAAAGAAGCAGTCGACTACTTCATCAAGATGGCGGGTTGTGATGCTAATGGCAATCAGCGACCAGACTCTCCAATGAAGGGTGGTGTGGTAATGTTTGCTGCTGGTAATGAGAACAAAGAGTTCTCTGCTTACCCAGCTTGCTATGCCCCAACAGTTTCTGTGGCTGCTATGGCATGGGACTTCACTAAGGCAAGTTATAGTAACTACGCGAAATGGGTGACTATCACGGCTCCCGGTGGCGACCAAGACCGCTTCGGAAATGAAGCAGGAGTGTTGAGTACCGTACCAAAGAAGAAGGCTGCATCAGGCTATGCTTACTACCAAGGTACCTCAATGGCATGTCCACACGTGTCTGGCATTGCTGCACTTATCGCCTCTTACTTCGGCAAACAGGGCTTTACTAACGAAGAATTGAAGTCACGTTTGATCACAGCTTACCGTCCTTATAACATCGATGAGCAAAATCCAACGTACAAAGGGAAGTTAGGTAAGGGCTATATTGATGCTGAAGCAGCTTTTGAATCAGACACTAAGATTGCGCCAGAGAAGGTCAGAACGCTCACACTTACACCTGACTTCGTAGACATCAATGCGGAGTGGAGCATCGCAAAGGATGAAGATAAAACCGCAGCCTTCTACAGACTCTACATTGCTCAGGGCGAATTGACAGCTGACAAGCTCAAGGATATGACCTACAGAGAAATCAATGGTATGGGTCATAGCTTAGGTGAAACTCTTAAGTATGACTTTGATGACTTGAGGGATAACACAACTTATAGCGTTGCTGTAGTAGCAGTAGACCGTTGGGGCAACCTTTCTGAGCCAAAGATTCAGAAGTGTACGACCAAACTCAACCATGCTCCAGAGGCGACTGGTTTTCCAACAGAAGCCATAGAGGTGATGGAGAACGAACGTAAGTCATTCACTTTCAACGTTGCTGATCCTGATAATCACAACTGGGACATCAAGGTTACAGGTGAGACTAAGGGCGTTTCCTACACTGTAAACGGCAATACTGTGACCGTTAACCTCGTTCCTGTGCTTGCAGCTGGTAGTTATACTTGTACCTTTATTCTCTCAGATGACTTGGGAGCAAAGGCTGAGAAGAGCTTTACATTTAAGATTGTGAAGTACATTCCACCACAGCTAACAAAGCCTTTCGAGAACTATATCATCGGATTGGACGAGGGAGTAGTAACTATTCCATTGACAGGACATTACACACACAGCAGCAACACACAGCTTACTTACAAAGCCAATGCTGCCAATGGTAGTATCGCTGCAGCTACAATCAGCAGTGATAACCTCCAATTAAAGCCTATGACAAAGGGTGTTACACGCATCAGTATCGCTGCTACAGACGGTCGCGAGACATCTTCTGAAAGTTCTTTCCAAGTGCGTGTCGTCGAAAAGAAGTCGGCTCCTGTCTATGCCGTTTATCCTATTCCAGTACAGAAAGACATCAACACCCTACTCAATCCTGAAGTCAAGCAGGCTGAACTCGTCATCAGTTCTACTGTGGGTGAGCGCCTGATGAGGGCTACTGTGACTCCAGACAAGAACAACGTGGCAACACTTGACCTTTCTAAACTGAACCCCGGAACGTATAAACTTACGGTATATACCAGTAAGGGCAACCATACCCAGATGTTCATTAAACGATAAACACAACAAGTATGAATACAAAACATATCATTCTCATGGCTTGCGCAGCACTTCTCGGTGCTACGCAGGCTAATGCTCAGGGACAGGATCTCTCGATATTAACAGCTAATACCGATGCCAGAACAGCCGCTATGGGTAACGCTTCGGCTGCTGCTGAAGGTATGTATCTATACAATAATCCTGCTGCTTTGTTTGCAACAGATAAGAAATTTACTGCAGATGTTTCTGCCTCTTTCTATGAAAAGGCAGAAGGTGCAGATGGAACGTTCGGACTTTACGCTGCTTCTGCTGGTTATAAGTTTGCAAAGCGTCATGCAGCCTTTGTTGGATTCCGCTATGCTGGTGGTCTAAGTCTGAAAGGTTTCGATCTCTTAGGCAATCCTACTAAGGATTACAAGCCATATAACTGGACCATCGACTTGGGATACACCTATCTCTTGGGTAAAGGATTTGCTGCCTATGCAACAGGAAGTCTTATCTACAGCCACCTCTCTAAGAATGCCATGGGTGGTGCTTTCAGCGTGGGTGCATCCTATCAGACCAGCGAACTGACACTTGCTAACAAACCAGCAAAGCTCATACTTGATACTAAGGTGGGTGCAATAGGTCCTCAACTTGACTATGGCAATAATCACAAGACCACACTCCCTACCTATCTTGCCGTAGGTGGTGCGCTCTCTGTTGACATGGCAGAGAAGCATCAAGTGGCTGCAACCTTGTCTACTCGTTACTTCTTCCAACCATCCGAAGCCAAGCTCTTTATGTTAGGTGGAGGATTTGAATACACCTATAACAAGATGGTATCAGTGCGTGCTGGCTATGAGTATGGCGACAACAACCTTAGCCACATCACAATGGGTGCAGGCTTCAAGTATCACGGATTACGCTTAAACGGAGCATACAACCTAAAGACAGCAGACACAGGAAGTAGCTACTGTAGCATAGGTATTGGCTATGATTTCTAAAACAAGGACAAACAATATAAATTATTTAATCAAAAGTAACAGTTATGAAAAGAACTTTATTCTCAATTTGTGCATTAGTACTGAGCCTTACAGCTTCCGCTCAGATAATAAAAGACACACCTAAAGGTAAGCTGATTGAAAACCTGTATCGCTCAAGCAAGTCTTGGGTTAAGAAGGGTTGGACTGGTACACAAGCAGGCAGATATGAAGGATTGGTATCTAAGATTGTTATCGGCGAAGATGGCTGTATTTACATTTACAATCCACTATCAGGCCTCGACAGTAAGTCATGGTTGAAGCTTGAGAGACAAGCTGATGGTAAGTATAGAGCAAAGCTACCACAGGCTATTCATACTGACGACCTCGGTGGGGACGATGACGAAGACAGTAGCGAGCGCACTATCACGCTTAATCGTATGGTTTCTTCTAATGAAGGAAAGGATTACGAGCCTGTTGGTGCAAATATGAACTACGTAGATTTCATCTTGGAAGGAAGAACACTCAAGATGTCTGGTATGGGTCAGAGAAAGCAAATATGGGGTGCTTCCTTTAATAATAAGTGGGAAAGAAACTATGGTGGCGACTGGGCTCTTACGATTGAACCACTTAATGAACAGCTTATTACACCACCAGCTACAGCTACAAAGAGCCAGTACACCGTTACTTCTAAGTCTGATCCTTCACCACGTATTGTTGAAGTAATGACCGATAACAACGATATCTATATCAAGGGCTTGTTCAAGTCTGAGAAACTTGCAAACACTTGGGTGAAACTTACCAAGCAGGGCGACAAGGCAGTCATGTCTACTAACCAGTATTTGGGTATTACTAAGAAGACAGACTTCAAGAAATACGATAGCGATAAGTCGGAGTATCACACCTTTGCTGCAGCTTTCGAGAGTGAGACCAAGGCTGCAGAGAACCTTGAGTTCAGCATTGATGCAACTGGTAAACTGACTGCTTCTAAGATTCTTAGAACTTCTTTAGGTAAAGGTAGTGATGACAACATTACAGGTGAAGACTATGTAGAGAGCTATGAAGCTCTTACCTTGACTCCTTACGTTCAGAAGGAGGTTGGAGCCCCAGCGACACCAGAATACTTCTATTTAACATCTACTCCAAACTACGACAACACTTCTAATGAGATTAAGTTAGCATTCTATGTAAAGAACGCAGATATTAACGGCAACGTTCTCAACCCAGAGAAGATGTACTACAATGTCTATGTTAATGGCAGCACAGAACCTTTCAAGTTCAAGAAGAGTGCAAGTCAATACAATGACATGCATGAGGAAGAAATGACTAATATTCCTTTCAACTACAAGGACAAAAGAAACTATGACTTCAAGGTTATCGATAACCTACGTATTCTTCATTTCTATGATAGTTCTATCACATCCCTAAAGGTCGTAATGGTCTACGAAGCAGACGGAAAGAAGTATTCAAGCGAACCATTGATTGCCTCACTTACCACCAATGGTATCGAGAGTGCTAACTTTAACAAGACTACAACTGAAAAGTATTACACTGTTGATGGTCGACAGCTCCAGCAGTTGCAAAAGGGGCTGAACATCATCAAGTCTTCTGATGGCAGTACACGCAAGGTTGTAGTTAAGTAGACAAGGTGCGTAGCAAGTAGACAAGTTTACGAGTAAACAAGGTACTTGCGTAGTTGACAAGTGAACAGGTTTACAAGTTAACAAGGTAATTGTATTGTTGGCAAGTAAACGAGTAAATGGTTATATCCGTTATAACTAATAACTCGTTTGCTTGCCAATTTTCGTAATTCTTGATTCACAATTATTCGAACAAAGTTCTCATCAGCACGTCATAATTATGATTACCGATGTAGAGAATGGCAAAATTCAAAGTTACACTCACGTCCATTCTGTCATATTTTTTCACACACATCAAAACCAATACATGCTCTTTTAGCTTCTAAAAGATGCCCAATTGGCTTGCAAAAGATGCTCTTTTAAGGTCTAACTAACGCCCTTTTGAAAGCAAAGTAAGCACCTTTTAAAACGCACCTCTGCAAGTGTTTGATTCCATGCGAGTTACAAGACTGCTAAAAACAGCCTTTTTAAGCATGTTTTTCAAGCCAAACGCCTACGAAAATGTAAATAAATTTCAAACCAACCACACCCCACTCCACCTTTATCCAACTCCAAAATCTATCGTCTAAAACATGAATAAAAACACTGAAAAGCAAACGAGGACAAGCAAAATATTTATTTCATTCTTCCTTTGTTTACAAAAAATAAGGGATTCTTACTTAATTTTAATATCTTTGCATTATCATTAACTCCCCATCGGTCATTAGAGCCTAAACAGATTTTGTTTTATTGTCGAGCAGATTGACAGCCTTTGTAACGCAGGCGTAGTGGGCTACGTCAAGTTACAAAGACAGGCAAGATGCCGACAAGAAATATAAAAGATGTTAGGAAACAAGACAAATACAAGAATTCTTGAAACATTGTAGTCTAATGATTGATTGGGGTTAAAGGATGATTCTTCAAATAAAGATTGAATAAAAAATAAGACAATGACAAGTACCGAACTCAAAGACCTCGAAGGCCGACTTTGGCAATCTGCCGACATGCTGCGTGCTGGTGCGCACCTCGCTGCTAACAAGTACAGCCAACCTATCCTTGGTCTTATCTTCCTCCGTTATGCCGATGTGCTTTTCAAACAGCATAAGGAGGCGATTGATGCAGCCTATAACGAGTATAAGGGCACACGCATGGAACGTAGCTATAAGGATATCGCCATAGAGAAGTGTGGCTTCTTCTTGCCTGAATGTGCTTATTTTGATTACCTCAATGATGCCCCCGACGATGCTCAAAAGGCGTTGTTGGTAAAGGCTGCGATGGAGGCAATTGAGCAGGAGAACCCTCGTATGGATGGTGTTCTTCCAAAGGAGGTCTACGGACAGTTGGTACCAGAGGAAGAACCAGAGCTACTGAGCCGCATCGTACGTGTATTCAAAGACATCCCTGAGAATATCAGTATTGACATCTTCGGACAGATTTACGAATACTTCCTTGGCAACTTTGCCCTTGCTGAAGGTCAGGGTGGAGGAGCCTTCTACACCCCAGCCAGTGTCGTACAGTATATGGTCGAGGTGCTACAACCAGCCACTGGCGACAAGAAGTTTCTTGACCCAGCCTGCGGTTCGGGCGGTATGTTCGTTCAGGCAGCACGCTATATGCACCGCCACAATGCCACCAACGAACAGATGATGAACTTCCGTTGCTATGGCGTGGAGAAAGAGCCAGACACGGTGAAATTGGCAAAGATGAACCTTCTACTCAACAATGTGCGTGGCGAGATTACGGAGGCTAACTCTTTTTATAGCGACCCTTACAATGCTGTCGGACAGTTTGATTACGTCATGGCTAACCCTCCGTTTAATGTCGATGAGGTAGTCGTTGAGAGGGTGACAGACGATGCACGCTTTAACACCTACGGTGTACCTCGCAACAAAACAAAGTCTGACAAGAAGGCTTCTGACAAGAAGGAGACCGTACCTAATGCCAACTACCTATGGATTGGCTACTTTGCCACAGCCCTCAACGAGCAAGGTAAGGCAGCACTTGTTATGGCAAACTCTGCCAGCGATGTAGGAGGCAGCGAACTGGAGATACGTAAGAAGATGATTGAGGACGGCATTATCAGTCAGATGGTGACCCTCCCCAGCAATATGTTCTCTACCGTAACCCTCCCTGCCACACTCTGGTTCTTCAATAAGAAACGACTAAAGAAAGACGAGATTCTCTTTATCGATGCTCGTAACATCTTCACACAGGTAGACCGTGCACACCGTAAGTTCTCTGAGGAGCAGGTGAAAAACCTCGGAATCATCTCTCGCCTTTATGAGGGCGACAGCGATGCTTTCTGGGCATTGGTTGAAGAATATAAGGAAGAAGGCAAGCAGAGCGAGGCTGACTGGCTCTTAGAACGCTGGCCAGACGGCAAGTATCAAGACATTGTCGGTCTGTGTAAGGTAGCGAAACTTGAAGGCGAAGATGGCATCATCGACAACGATTATAGTCTTAACGCAGGACGATATGTGGGCGTAGTGATTGAAGACGACGGAATGACCGAAGAGGAATTCCGCACCGAAATGCTATCGCTAAACTCAGAGTTTGCAAAGCTATCCGCTGAAGCTAAGGACTTGGAGAGTGAGATTGAGAAGAACTTAAAGGAGTTGTTGGGCTAAGGATAGACACATAAAGTATGGAAAGAAAAAAATATAAGCTATCAGATCTCCTTACAATTAAAAATGGGAAGGACTATAAGCACTTAGAAGAAGGGAATATTCCTGTCTTTGGAAGTGGAGGGTATATGCTATCAAAGTCTTCTTTTCTTTATGATAAGCCAAGCATTCTTTTACCTCGAAAAGGAACACTTTCCAACATACAATATTATAATAAAGGTAAGTTTTGGACTGTTGATACTTGTTTTTATTCTATCATAAATGATGAACTTTGTGATGGATATTACCTATATCGCTATTTAAGAAATCTTGATTTGTCCAGATACGATACGGGAGCAAGCATTCCAAGTATGACCCAAAAGACATATAATAAAATAAAAGTCTTTTTACCTTCTCTCCCCACCCAGCAGAAGATAGCCTCTATCCTCTCCGCCTATGACCGTCTTATCGAGAACAACACTCGTCGTATCCGTCTGTTAGAACAGATGGCAGAGAACCTTTATAAAGAGTGGTTCGTCCGTTTCCGATTCCCTAAACACGAGAATGTAGAAATGGTTAATGGATTGCCTAAAGGGTGGAAAATTAAGAAGCTTGGTGAATATGCAAATATATCAACAGGGAAGTGTAATCGGGAAGATGCAGAAGAAGACGGAATATATCCTCTCTTTGATAGGTCACAAGAAATAAAGAAAAGTAGTAAATGGATAAAAGACTGTGAAGCTATTATAGTCCCTGGTGAAGGAACATCATTTATGCCTCGTTATTACAAGGGGAAATTTAATCTTCACCAAAGATGTTATTGCATAGAACCAACAAAAAAAGATATAGGTTTCTACTTATTTTATTCAATTATGCTTAATCGTAAATATTTTCTGTCTGTTGCTACAGGTGCAACTGTTCCGTCATTAAGACAAAATAATTTTACGAAGATGAAGCTTATTATAGCAGAGTTAGAGTTAGTTAAAAAATATAATAAGATAGCAAGTACTATCGCATTACAAATTGATAGACTCAAAGAACAAAATACCCTCCTCACTCGCCAACGTGACTTACTCCTTCCACGTTTAATGAGTGGCAAACTTGAAGTAAAATCATAACAAAATAGTCTATTATGAAATCGTTTATCAGTGAAGACGACATAGAGCAGACCCTTTGTACCCGACTATCGCAACCAGAGTTCGGATGGAAACGTATTGAGTGTGACCCGAGTGTGGAGGCACAAGACGACGTTAGCAAGACGGGGCGTCGCAATTCGTCAGAGTGCATCTTACCCGCAGTGTTCCTTACTGCCTTAGAACGACTTAACCCACAGATTGACAAGAGCATCTTAGCGCAGGTTGTAGCCGACTTCCGTAAGGACTATACGGGTAAGGACATGATGGACACGAACTATAAGTTCTATAACTATCTGCGCAATGGTATCAACGTAAAGGTGAAGAAGAATGGCAAAGACGACTTTGACATCGTTCGGCTGATAGACTTTGAGAATGTAGAGAACAACGACTTCCACTGTGTCAATCAGATGTGGATAAAGGGTAGAATTCGTTATCGTCGCCCCGATGTCCTCTTGTTTGTCAATGGACTTCCAATGGTCTTCATCGAATTGAAGAACTCTACGGTAAAGATAAAGGAAGCCTATGAGAAGAATCTCGTTAGCTATCGTAAGGACATCCCTAATATCTTTGCACTAAACCAGATATGCGTACTCTCAAATGGTATGCAGACGAAGTTGGGTGCTTGGAACTCTAAGTATGAATTCTTCTTCGACTGGCTAAAGGTCAACGATGAACATGAGAAACTCGACCGTGAGCATATAGCCGAGTATGGTCTTTCAATCATCAACCTCATTGACGGTCTTTTCCGCAAGGAACGCCTGTTAGACTATATAGAGAACTTTATTTTCTTTGACAATAAGCGCGTGAAGATTATCGCTAAGAACCACCAATACTTAGGCGTAAACAACCTCATGAAGAGCGTGGAACGCAGAGAAGAACTAAAAGGAAAGTTAGGTGTGTTCTGGCATACGCAGGGTTCGGGTAAGAGCTATTCGATGGTGATGTTTGTACGAAAGGTAAGGCGTAAGCTAAAAGGTAACTTCACCTTCCTCGTCATTACCGACAGAGACGACCTCGACACACAGATACATAAGACCTTCGTGCGCAGTGAGGTTATTGGCGAGAAAGAAGAGTGCCAGCCAAAGAATGCAGCCCAACTACGTGAGTTCCTTAGTGGTAATAAACCGATGGTCTTCACCCTGATACATAAGTTCCAGTATGATAAGACGAAGAAATATCCCCTCCTCTCTGAGCGCAACGACATCTTTGTCTTAGTAGACGAAGCACATAGAACACAGTATAAGCAGTTGGCAGAGAACATGCATACAGGACTGCCTAATGCTAACTACATCGCCTTTACAGGAACCCCTTTGTTAGGTTCAAAGCGATTGACCAACCAATGGTTTGGCGACTATGTTTCAGAATATAACTTTGCACAAGCAATTGAAGATGGTAGTACGGTGCGCTTGTACTATAGTCGTCGAGTGCCAGAGGTGGGATTAGAGAATAACTGGCTTGACTCAGACATTGACAAGATAGTCGAAGAAGAAGAACTCAACGATAGAGAAAGAGAACTCTTAGAGAACTCCTCCTCACGTATCTTAGAGGTAATCAAGCGCGACGGACGTCTTGACCGTATTGCACAAGACATTGCCCACCACTTTCCAAGACGAGGTTTCTTAGGGAAAGGCATGGTGGTCAGTGTCGATAAGTACACAGCAGTAAAGATGTATGATAAGGTGCAACACTACTGGGCAGAGGAAAAGAAAGCCCTCGTCAAGGAGCGTAACGCTGCCACGACAAAGGAAGAACGTGACGAGCTGACGGCACGATTAGACTATATGAACAAGGCTCAGATGGCTGTGGTCATCAGTGAAGAGGCTGACGAGAATGAGAAGTTTAAGGCGCAAGGCTTAGACATTAACTTCCATCGTAATAAGCTAAAAGAGATAACACCAGAGGGAAAAGACATCGAAGACAGGTTCAAGGATAAGGACGACCCACTGAGTCTGGTCTTTGTCTGTGCGATGTGGCTAACTGGTTTTGATGTTCCTTCGCTCTCAACCCTTTATCTTGACAAGCCTATGAAGGGCCACACACTGATGCAGGCTATTGCACGTGCCAACCGTGTGTATCCCGGTAAGACCTGCGGTATCGTGGTAGACTATGTCAATGTGTTTAAGTATATGCAGCAGGCACTCTCTGACTATGCCTCAAATGGTGAGGAAGGTGCGGAGTTCCCTGCCAAGGATATAACGCAGTTGATCGCAAATATTGATAGCTGTATTGAGGAGTGTGACGTATTTTTGCAGGACTTAGGAGTAAGATTGGATAAGATTATAGCCGATGGTGACACACTTGACAAACTGGAGTCGCTGCGACTGGCATACGATAAGATTCTTGAGAAAGACGAGAGTAAGAACAGGTTTAAGGTGATGAGTAACCTCATGATGAACCTGCATGATGCTGCTAAACCTGAAATCTTCGAACTTGGATGGAAGAACGAGAAGTTTTCTCCATTGAGTTATCTCAACGGACTGTTCTGTAACAGAATTGACGATGAGAAGCTAAGAAGGGCAAAAGAGAAGATGACTTATACACTGGACGATAGTGTCACGGTTATGGTTGCAGAAGATATGCCACAATATAGTATTCATCAAAGTAAGGTGATTGACTTGAGTAAATTAGATATAGAAAGTATCCGTAAATCTATCAATGCAACTCCTTATAAGTCAATGGAGATTGATAACCTACGCACCTTTATAGAAACAGCCTTGGAACAGTTGATTAATAAGAACTGTACCAGAGTGCCCTTCTCCCAGAGATACAAGAATATCATTGACACCTATAATGCAGGTGGCACGGAGAATGAGGATTACTATGAGAAGTTGCTTCAGCTGATTGATGAACTCAAACAGGAGCAGGGACGGTCGGCAAATATGGGATTAGGAGAGGAGGAACTCGAAATCTACGACCTCCTTATCCAAGGAAGAAAGCTAACAAAGGAGGAAGAGAAGGAGGTTATCCTCGCTTCTAAAAACCTCTATAACAAGCTGATGGAGGAAAAAGAAAGTCTGTTGGTAGTTGACTGGTATAAAGATCCGCAGCCTAAGACAAAGGTGTTGGGACTAATACAACGGTCGCTTGACAAGGATTTGCCAAAAGCCTACGACAAAGAGGTGTTTTCTAATAAGACAAACCTACTACTGGATCACTTTGTTGATATGGCAGTACAGGGTTATGGCTGGATATCCTAATACTTAACGCTCCTCCTTTTCTTTAGGAAGGACTTACTGGCTACATATATTTGTATATATACCCTCCTTGCATTCCTTCCGTGAATTGGCTACCTTTGCATCGGGAAATTAGTTCGGTAATTCAGAATTCAGAATTCATAATTATGATTACCGATGTTGGAAAGGTCAAAGATCAAACTTCAAAGATCAAACTTCAAAGGTCAAAGGTCAAACCTCAAAGCTCAAAGCTCAAAGCTCAAAGCTCAAAGCTCAAAGCTCAAAGCTCAAAGCTCAAA
>CAMUQM010000009.1 GCA_947095945.1 uncultured Prevotella sp. | reverse complement strand
CGCTGACAATGACCCACAGATCTCTAAGCAGTTGGAGAAAGCTAAGATTGAGATTACTGGTGAAGACTTCCGCGAAGGCTTGACAGCAGTTATCTCTATCAAGGTTGCAGAACCACAATTTGAGGGCCAGACAAAGACAAAACTGGGTAACAGCGAGGTTTCTGGTGCCGTGCAGCAGGCTGTTGGTGAGGCACTGACAGATTATCTCGAGGAGCATCCTAATGAGGCAAAGATGATTTGTAACAAGGTTATCCTTGCTGCTACAGCTCGTGTTGCAGCCCGTAAGGCACGTGAAAGCGTACAGCGTAAGAACGTGATGAGCGGTGGTGGTTTGCCCGGCAAGCTGGCTGACTGTTCTAACAAGGACCCTAAAGACTGCGAAATCTTCCTCGTTGAGGGTGACTCTGCGGGTGGTTCAGCTAAGCAGGGACGTGACCGTTATACACAGGCTATCCTCCCTCTCCGTGGTAAGATTCTGAATGTAGAGAAGGTTCAGCGCCATCGTGTATTCGAGGCTGAGTCTGTTATGAATATTATCCAGTCTATCGGTGTACGCTTCGGCGTTGAGGGAGAAGGAGACTTTGAGGCAAATACCGATAAGCTTCGTTATGACAAGATTATCATCATGACCGATGCCGATGTCGATGGTTCTCATATCGACACACTAATCATGACACTCTTCTATCGTTATATGCCAAAGGTTATCGAGCAGGGACACCTGTATATCGCAACACCTCCACTCTACAAGTGTACTTATAAGAAGGTAAGCGAATACTGTTACACTGAACAGCAGCGCCAAGCTTTTATCGACAAGTATGCAAATGGTATCGAAGATGCTAAGGCCATCCATACACAGCGTTACAAAGGTCTTGGTGAGATGAACCCAGAGCAGCTTTGGGAAACAACAATGGATCCAAAGACACGACTCTTGAAACAGGTAACTATCGAGAATGCTGCTGATGCTGATGAGATTTTCTCAATGTTGATGGGCGACGATGTTGAGCCTCGCCGTGAGTTCATCGAGAAGAATGCGACCTATGCTAACATTGATGCATAAGCTCATCAAAGTAGATTAAGACAGCTTCTTAAAGTTGGTAAGATAAAGAAACTCCCTTTCTCACAAAACGAGAAAGGGAGTTTTTATTATCCTCTTACTATCACCTATTCAGCTTATTACCACACATAATCCCACTAAAATTGTCCTTTTCCTCACATAAACTTTCCAAAAGAAGAAATAAATGAGTATATTTGCAACTTCAAAACAACAGGAAAATGAACAAAAAGATAAGACTCCTTGAAGTTAATGTAGCCCAAGCAAAGGTCGTATATCCTGAAGGAAAATACATAGACAACGACCTTATTCTCTTCGAGGATATCACGAAAGTACCACTTCCAAACAGCCCTTCTCGCATGAAGTCGCTCTTCCTTGCGCTCTGTACCAGCGGCAATGCGCAATATACCGTTGACACAAAGATGCATAAGGTAAGCGCTGGGGATGTCATTATCATTAGTGAAGAACAGGTTGTTGGCGACTACATGCTCTCACGTGATTGTAAAGGAATCGCGCTCATTATGTCGTATGATTTCTTTCAGAACATCATAAGTGGAGTTCACGAACTTTCAGCTCTCTTCCTCTTTGCTCGTACACATCCTGTTTTCCACCTTGACAATAATCAGACTAAGGCATTGGAAAACGATATAGAACATATCAAAGAAAAGATTATTGATACTGGACACCGCTTTCGCCGTGAGTTGGTTATGACGATGTTAAAGGCACTTGTCATCGATATGAGTAATATCATCTATCGTTTCCAACAAGTAAGAGAAGCGGGACAAACACGTGCTGAGGTTATCTTCCGTGACTTCATACAAACAGTAGAAAAGAACTATCGCACAGAACGACGTGTCAGCTGGTATGCACAACAGCTGTGTATCACATCTAAATATCTCTCTGAGACAGTGCGTACAGTCAGCAGACGTACGCCAAGCGATTGGATTGACTCCTACGTTACACGTGAGTTACGCGTGATGCTCAGGAACAGTACGATGAGTATTAAACAGATTGCTGATGAGCTAAACTTTGCTAATCAGAGCTTTATGGGTAAATACTTTAAGGAGCATGTGGGCATGAGCCCCTCGCAGTTTAGAAAGAGTTAACAAGTTGACAAGTTGACGAGTAGACAAGTTAATACCGATATAGGGCAAAGAGAATTATCCTTTGGACAAGCAAATAGTTACTAATCAACTTGTTCACTTGTCAACTATTGCAGATATAAACAGAAAGGATTACCCTTTAAACAAATAACTTGTCAACTCGTCGACTGGTTCACTCGTCAACAGAAGAACTTGTTAACTGAAGAGCTACTTCGCACAACTCATCATACCACTCCTTTCCAAATCTGCGCGTGAGGGGTTCCTTCAAAAACTTATAAAGGGGAAGATTAAGTTCTTCTCCTTTTTTTCGTGCATCAGAACAGATGCGCCAGTGATGATAATTAATACCACAGGTACCATTACCAAAGTCTTTCACTCTAATGGGATACAACGAACAAGAAATAGGCTTTACAAAGCCTGTCTTACCATTACGATAGGAACGTTCCAACGCACAAAGGCAACATCCATTCTCATAACAGGTGAAGACGCAGTCCTTACCACCAACGATACTCGTCACCAATTCGCCTTCTTCATCGGTATAAGCAACGCCCTGCTTGTCGATGACCGACTGACCAGAGGCAGACAAATCACCCCAAACTGTATCAAGGACATTCTCTATCTCCATTGTCTCGTCCAAGGTCACAGGTGCACCAGCATCTCCTTCGATACAGCATTGACCATGACACTTATCGAGGTCACAGCAAAACTTCACATTGATTATATCTGGTGAAACAAGCACATCACCCACCATAAAAATATGATCATACGTATTACCCATCTTTCTTAACGCTAAATTATTTCATTTTCAACTATGTTTTGCTGTTCACCCAACAGCATCTTCTCACTAAAACGGAACTCCTTTCCAATTTATTTTCATGAAGAAAAATATTTATTATCATGAAAAGAAATAATTTTTTTCGTGAAAATAAATATTTCTTTACGCATAAATAATTCCCTCCTGACATGATTTTAAAGCCTTAATTAGGCAATCAAACTATCTTAGCCCTATAAGCCTTATATGGTAATTACACCTTATACTCTTTTAAGTAAGCAACTCGAAAACTCATAAACATATTCATTCGTCAACTTATTCACTCACTACCATCCAGTCGATACGTGCAATTCCGTGCTCATTTAAATAGTTATTGCAGCACGTAAAGTGGTCCTCTCCGTCCCAGCCTTTATAAGGGTGCACCACCCTTGGTGACGGGTGTATTGCCTTCAACACCTTGTGCCTGTCATTATCAGTATGCACCAATCGCTCCTTACGCTGTGCTATACGTCCCCATAACATAAAGACGATATGCTCACGCTCTTCATTCAATGCCCTTACAACAGCATCCGTAAAAAGCCGCCACTTGTATTTACGATGACTGTTAGCTTGCTTCTCACGCACAGTCAATACCGTATTCAACAACAACACACCTTGTTCAGCCCAGCGTGTAAGGTCTCCCGAAGGCTGATTAATCCCATTGAGATTAATCCCAAGTGCCCTATATAGAGTCTGCAATGAAGGCGGAAGCTGTACGCCTTCAGGCACGGAAAAACTCAGTCCCATAGCCTGACCAGGATTAAAATAAGGGTCCTGCCCCATAATGACAACCTTTACCTTATCAAAAGGACAAAGATTTAAGGCATTGAAAATCTT
Source organism: uncultured Prevotella sp. (assembly GCA_947095945.1). Classification (GTDB taxonomy): domain Bacteria; phylum Bacteroidota; class Bacteroidia; order Bacteroidales; family Bacteroidaceae; genus Prevotella. The sequence goes on along the minus strand of CAMUQM010000009.1, from coordinate 20,504 downwards.
ATCTTCTGGCGGATAGCAAGTCTCATTCTCATACTCCTCTTGCACCTTATCAACCAATTCCCTGTAGTAGGGTTTATCCATTTCGTCTTTTAGCTTTTCACGCCACGACTCTTCTAAATTCCATTCCATAGCTGTTGATTATCACTACCACTCAATAGGTTGCGCCCCACAAGAAATCAGGTAGGCGTTACAACGTGAGAACTGGTGCTGCCCAAACCATCCACCACGATTAGCAGAGAGTGGCGAAGGGTGTACACTTTCTATGACACAATGTCGCTGCTGGTCGATCAGTGCCTTCTTACTACGCGCAAAACCGCCCCAAAGCATAAAGACTAAGTTCTCTCGTCCATCACTTAGTGCCTTGATAGCTGCATCAGTAAAGGTTCCCCACCCTAACCGTTGATGACTATTGGCAACATGTGCACGAACAGTAAGTGTAGCATTCAACAGGAGAACTCCTTGCTCTGCCCATCGTGTTAAGTCGCCTGACTGACGGATAGGTGTACCTAAATCTGCCTCAATCTCCTTATAGATATTCTGCAATGAAGGTGGAAGCTGTACCCCATCAGGCACGGAGAAGCTTAATCCCATCGCCTGTCCAGGCTCATGATAAGGGTCTTGCCCAATAATCACAACCCTCACCTTGTCAAAAGGACAAAGATTAAAGGCATTGAAAATCAACTTCCCCGGAGGATAACAAGGCTGCTGTGCATACTCTTGTCTCACCTGCTCAACCAACTGCTGGAAGTAAGGTTTCTCAAACTCTCCACTCAGTTGTTGTTCCCACGAAGGTTCTATCTTTACGTTCATAGCTATGACTTTTATCCACAAGCGAAATAAGAAAAAGAGTGAAGATTTCCTTATCTCATCTTATCACACGTAGTTTTATTACTACAAAAGTACGATAAAGTTCTGATAACAACAAAAAAGTCGTGCCTTTCGACACGACTTTCTTATTTTCAAGTATAAACTATTACTACTTCTTTGGCTGAGCCTGCTTCTTGCAGCAGCTACCAGCCTGTGCCTTCTTGCAGTCCTTCTTTGCTTTGTCGCAAGCCTTTTCCTGCTTTTTGCAGCAGCTACCAGCCTGCTTGTCGCAAGCCTTATCAGCCTTCTCGTCACAAGCCTTACCGCTCTTTGGACACTGCTTACCCTGCTTCTCTACCTGCTCATTTGGAGCCTTGTCACACTTCTTTACACACTGGCTCTGTGCCTGTACACTGAGTGAACATACGCTGAATGCTACTACAAATGATAATGCTATTTTCTTAAAATCCATAATCTTTTACTGTTTAAAAATTATACATTAATACCTTTAAAACTCGGACAGGATATAAATCCTTATGGGCACAAAGGTAATGAAAAAAGAAATCCCAAGTGCAGAAAACGCCCTTGGGATTAAAATATTTTAGATTTATTAAAATCTGTTTAATCATTTATAAGATTCTCACCGGTCATATCTGCAGGCTGTTCTAAGCCCATAATATGAAGGATTGAAGGAGCAACGTCAGCCAAACGACCATTCTTTACTGTTGCAGAATTGTTGTTTGTAACATAGATGAATGGTACTGGGTTGAGTGAGTGAGCAGTGTTTGGACTGCCATCCTCATTGATTGCATTGTCTGCATTACCGTGGTCAGCGATAATGATTGTCTCATAATCGTTAGCCTTTGCAGTCTCAACAACCTCCTTAACACACTGATCAACTGCCCATACAGCCTTTGCAATGGCATTATAAACACCAGTATGACCTACCATATCACCATTAGCAAAGTTCACAACGATGAAGTCGTACTCCTGTGTATTAATAGCACCAACAAGCTTATCCTTCACCTCGAAGGCACTCATCTCTGGCTTCAAGTCGTATGTTGCTACCTTTGGAGAAGGAACCAAGATACGGTCTTCACCCTCATAAGGCTGCTCACGACCACCATTGAAGAAGAAGGTTACGTGTGCATACTTCTCTGTTTCGGCTGTGTGAAGCTGCTTCTTGCCAAGCTTACTAAGGTATTCACCTAATGTATCCATTACGTTCTCCTTAGGAAAAAGAACATTCACGTTCTTGAAGTTTGCATCGTATGGAGTCATACAGTAGAACTGCAGATCCTTAATTGTGTGCATACCCTCCTCTGCAAGGTCCTGCTGTGTGAGTACTAATGTCAACTCCTTCGCACGGTCGTTACGGAAGTTAATGAAGATAACTACGTCACCTTCCTCAATCTTACCATTCACTGAAGAATTAGTGATAGGCTTGATAAACTCGTCTGTTACTCCCTCTGCATAGCTTGCCTCAATCGCCTTGACCATATCAGTAGCCTGAGCACCCTTACCCTCAACGAGCAAGTCGTAAGCCTCCTTAACACGATCCCAACGCTTATCACGGTCCATTGCATAGAAACGACCAATAACTGAAGCAATATGTGCATCATTTGCATCACATACCTTCTGAATGTCAGCAACGAAACCTGCACCACTCTTAGGGTCAGTATCACGTCCGTCCATGAAACAATGAACGTAAACATCTTTGAGATTATATTCCTTACCAATCTCAATGAGTTTGAAGAGGTGATCAAGTGAAGAGTGTACGCCACCTGAAGATGTCAAACCCATCAAATGGAGTTTCTTGCCATTCTTCTGTGCATAGCTGTATGCATCGATGATACCCTGATTCTTCAAGATGTCACCACTCTGGCAAGCCTTGTTAATCTTAACGAGGTCCTGATAAACAATACGACCTGCACCTATATTCAAGTGACCAACCTCAGAGTTACCCATCTGACCATCTGGCAGACCGACATCTTCACCTGATGCCTGCAACTCAGAGTGTGCACTAACTGCGTTCAAATAATCTAAGTATGGAGTTGGTGTGTTATAGATTACATCACCCTTACCGTGCTTACCGTTACCCCATCCATCAAGGATCATCAATAAAGCTTTCTTTGCCATAATTATTCCTTTATTTTTGTTATTATCTTCGTTTATTTATTGTTATTATATTCATTACTGCAAAGGTACGATAAAAGAATAAGATGGGGGCAAAAAGCCATTAGAAATTTGAAATGGAAACTTATAGAATTAGAAGTATAGATTAATCCTACCCTTTGTTATACTGATTGAAAGCACGAATCGGCTGCACTGTAGATCGTAGTTACGCTTTTCTAATGATGTGCTAATACTCCGTACGGTTGGTGTTTATGGCTAACACCAACCGTGTTGAGGGGTAACACTAATCTTAATAACAACTAAACACTTTACAACATGTGACTGTAATATGAGTAACTTAGTCTTATTGCAATCTGAAAGTGACGGGTACAAGCTGCCAAACTCCCTGCTTCGGTCTTCTTTCCCATTCCCACGCTGGCATAAGTTTGAGTACGCGAAGTGCCTCTCTGTCCAAAAATGGGTCTACAGAACGCAAAATTCTAAACAGACAACAACTTCCTGAAGGAGTCACAAAGAACTTTATAATAACTCTTCCTGACACAGTGTTTTCTGCCAATTCAGGCGGATATTGTAGATTTGATGCGATGAATTCGAAGAGATTACCTCGGAACGAAGGCTTCAGCCCCTCGGCAGTTTCAAACATCTTTGCCCCTAAGGTGTCCACATTCAATGTATCGCAGAAAGGGGCAGCACTTGGTTCTCCACAACAAGGACGTTCAAAACATTCCTTTTTCTTCGGTTTCATCGACTTTCTAGGCTTCTGAGCATTAATATTACCAACGCCTACCAAGCTTACTAACAATACAAATAACAGCTTCTTCATCATGACAATATGCTTTTAATATTTTCGTTTTTACTTCTTAAAGGTAATAGGCATAGTAAACCAAGTACCACCTTGGGTCAGAGGATGTACTACCCACTTTGGCATTTGCAACAATACCCTTATAACTTCTACATCAAAGTCTGGATTCAAAGAACGAACAATCTTAAACTGAGAACAGGTGCCATCTCTATCTATACAGAAATTCACAACAACTCTACCTTCGATATTCTTGTTCTCACGACCACCCGGCCACAACAGTTTTTCTCTAAAAAACTGATACAAGTTACTCGGAAAAGAAGGAAGCGGATGGGAGAAACAGACTGTTTCAGCATACACTTTTTCCGGCTTTATTGTATCGTCAGGTTTACTCATAGCCTCATTATTATCAGGTTTCATCGAATAAATCCTCCCTTGTCCATAAATAGCTCCTGTCACAAAGAGACCAATAGACATTGTTAGCAAAACTCGCTTCATCATATAAATCTGTTGTTTTAATCTCCTTCATAGCTGCTTAATGCTGCCATTCCAGAAAGTATTATGAATAAACTCCCCATCGTGAGAAGTCTTAGGATAACTCTTTAATTAAAACCTGCGCCAGCGCTTAAACGCAATCACGCCGCCGCAGGTTTATGAATTGCAGATGACAAATATTGGAACTTATTGTCGATGCAAAGATAAAGAAGAATGTAACGCCATGCAATAGCCCCATTAGCATTGACACAGAAGAAACAAAGATACACTTAATTATCAACAACTTACAAACAAACACACCCTTCCTTTGACACAACATAAATCATAAAAGTTCCCTCTCTTTCGCACTTTACAAAGCGCAAAGATAGCTTTTCTCCTCCTTTCTTATCAGCCTTATTTGGGAATACGCTGTAGAATGTGTATCTTTGCAAATATGAAGAAAAGACCTATTTTACTACTGATTAGCATTTTGATATTGCTTTCATGCAGCCAAAGGAAACTGCCCAACTATCCTGCAACAGACGAGGGAATCACTCGGATGCGCCTTGATAGTGCTGCTTTCTTCATGGCTAAGCATGACACAAAGAATGCGATGTATCAGCTAAAATCAGCAGAAAAGCACCTTTTCAACGTAACAGAAGACTCATTGAAGTTTGCAACATACTATCGTATCGCCCTTTTAAATGCACAAAATGGCGCTTACAAATTAGCTCTTGACTACTTCAACCATACCGTTCGATATGCTAATGATAGTAAGAAGAACCACAGACTAACCGACATTTACCTCGGTAAGGCTTCTGTCTTCAATCAAATGGGACGACGTGACTCTGCACTACAGTATGTAAAGAAAGCCGAATCTTTTAAGCCACGCATACGAAAAGACCAAGAACAGCAAATAGAAAAGCTGCGAACACGTATCGAAAAACGCCAAATTTTATCGGTTTCACCGGAGAAAGACATTGAGATTGTACAGATCCAAGACCGGTATGAAGTAGCTATCGCACAGCGTAAGGCACTACAGTTGCAACTCTATATCGCTTATCTTTTTATCTTCCTTATACTCCTTACAGCTGGTATCGTTGTATGGTTTCGCCGTCGTATGCGCCAACAATTACATGCTTATCGCAGACAACAAGAGGAGACAGAGCAGAATATTCAGCTACTACTCCGACGGAAAGATGCAACCATTGACGAGATGAAAGCAGAAGTCGACCAAAAGATTAATGAGTTAGAACTACTTAAACTAAAGGTTCCTAATCATAGTGAAGATACAAAAACGACCGATTCCATCGAACAAACAAAGCTGGGAGTAGACTCTCTCTACACGATTCTTAAAGGTGGTAACATCTCACAGATGGGCAAACGTGAACAGCAGGCACTCAACGCTATTATGTCCAACTTCGATTATGATCTTGCGTATATCCTCAATAATCCTCGCTATGCTTTCACTCCAAAGGAGACATTCTACTATATAATGGAACACAACGGAATGACCGACGAACAAAAAGCTGATGCTTTCTGCTGTACTTCACAAGCAATAAGGTCGATTAAGAGTAGAATGAAAAAGAAGATGGAAAAACCACAAGAGGAGACTGTGGAAGCTGGTATAGACCTCGAAGCAGAGAACAGCATTACTTTATAAAAACTTCATAACAGCAAGAGCGGACACAATATAAATAACAAGAACTATTAAGAATACACAGATGAAAAAGCTATTATTACTCTTCGTCGGCACCCTCCTAAGCCTCAGCATAGGAGCAGCCGACAAACAATCCATCCGAATTAACACGGATAACATTGACATCATTTTACAGGTTTCACCCAAAAACAGACTCTATCAGGTCTACTTAGGCGAGAAACTGAATAGTACAGCAGACTTCAACCACTTCAACTGGAACATCTATGCTGGCTCTGACGGTGCCTATGGCATTCGTGGACGTGAGGCTTATCCGGGCTCAGGTGGTGAGGATATGTTTGAACCAGCATTAGCTATTACACATGCTGACGGCAACCAAACAACCTATTTATATTACCAAAGCAGTACACAGAAAGCCATTCCGGGTGGAACAGAAACCATCATACAGTTGGCTGACGACAAATATGCCGTGCAAGTAACTCTCCACTATGTGGCATATAGCAAGGAGAATGTCATCAAGACATGGAGCGAGATAAAGCACAACGAAAAATCGCCTATCACGCTTTGGAGATATGCAAGTGGTATATTTTATTTTAATAGCTCAAAGTATTTTCTCACCAATTACCACAGCGACTGGGCACGTGAAGGGCAGCCAGCCGTACAGCAATTACAGTTCGGTAAAAAGATTGTAGATACGAAACTCGGCACACGTGCAGCCGAACAGAGCGAGCCTTTCTTTGAAATTGGCTTCGATCAGCCTGCACAAGAAAACCAAGGACGAGTAATGTTAGGTACTATCGGATGGACAGGTAATTTCAGTTTTACCTTTGAGATAGACAACGTAAACTGCCTTCGTGTCATCCCAGCCATCAACTCTTATGCCTCTAATTACAAGCTAAAAGCTGGAGAAACCTTCAAGACACCAGAGTTTATCTTCACCTTGAGCGAGAACGGAACAGGTCAGGCAAGCCGCAACCTGCAGAGCTGGGCACGCAGATACCAGCTCTGGAACGGTGAAGGAAGTCGTATGACACTTCTCAACAACTGGGAGAATACAGCTTTCGACTTCAACCAAGAAAAGCTTGCACAGCTGATGAAAGATGCCAAAGACTTAGGTGTTGACATGTTCCTTTTAGACGATGGCTGGTTTGCTAACAAATACCCACGCAAAGACGACCGTGCCGGATTAGGCGATTGGGAGCCAACTCGCACAAAACTGCCCGGTGGTATTCCAGCTTTAACCAAAGCAGCAGAGGAAGCAGGAGTAAAGTTTGGACTTTGGATTGAGCCAGAAATGGTCAACCCAAAGAGTGAACTCTACGAGAAACATAAGAATTGGGTGATTGAACTACCTAATCGTGAGACTTACTATTACCGTCATCAATTAGTGCTCGACCTCTCCAACCCAGAGGTGCAGGACTACGTCTTCAGCGTGGTAGACCGACTAATGACAGAGAATCCAAATATCGTCTACTTCAAATGGGACTGTAACAGCCCTATCACCAACATCTACTCGCCTTATCAAAAGGCAAACCAAGGCAACTTATATATAGAATATGTGCGTGGTCTCTATAAGGTACTCGATCGTATCCAAGCAAAGTATCCTAAACTGGAAATGATGCTCTGCTCTGGTGGTGGTGGTCGATGCGACTATCAGGCTTTGAAATATTATGGTGAATTCTGGCCTTCCGACGATACCGACCCATACGAGCGTCTTTACATACAATACAGTATGTCGAAGTTCTTCCCGTCAAAGGCATTGGCAGCACACGTCACAAACTGGAACAGACGTACAAGTATTAAGTTCCGAACAGACGTAGCAAGTATGTGTAAACTTGGCTTCGACATTGACCTCAAGACGATGAAATCGGAGGATTATAAGTTTACGCAGGAAGCGGTAGCTAACTGGAATCGCCTCAAAGATGTTATCCTTGACGGAGAACTCTATCGTCTTATTTCGCCATACGAGACCCATCACATGGCAGTAAACTATGTATCACGAGACAAGGCTAAGGCAGTCCTTTTCGCTTACGACTTGCACCCACGTTACTCTGAACCACAGCAAGCTGTGCGCCTTCAAGGATTGGATGCCAACCGTACTTACTTGGTGAAGGAAATCAACCTTATGCCTAACACTATCTCGTCATTACATTGCAACGAACAAAGATACACGGGTGACTATTTGATGAAGGTGGGTCTGATGGTTCTCTCTGCCTATGAGGGTTCAAGTAGAGTTCTTGAACTGACTGCAGAATAAACCTCCTTTATCTTTCAATAAGGTATAATGAAGTTGAAGAAACGGTACTGAACAAAAGATAAAACAGCATCTTTTCTATAAGGAAAAAGCTGCTCTACCCTATTATTCTCACGTTTGTTAATTCCCTAACATTCGTGAGAATAATTATTTTTTTCACGAGAAGAAATATTTATTTTCATGAAGAAAAATAATTCTTTTCATGAAAATAAATATTTTTCTTCATGAAAAGAATTCGCAATATGTAGTTTAATGTAAAATATAGTACCTACCAGTAAGCCTTTTCTAAAGCATCAAACAACCGATTACTGGTACTTTACAAAAGTCAATCTTCCCTTATTCTCACCAAGAATTAGCAAAAAAGCAGTTCACTTCTTCGGAGGAATTGGGGGAAGTCCCTACTCCCCTTTCTTTAGCAACTTCAGGTTCGACGACTCCATAAGGCTTTCTATTTCCTCCCTCATATACGCCTTAAAGCCATCGCCCTCAATTATTTCTATATCTTTAAAGAGTCCGAGAACAAAGCGTCCCAAGCCACGATAGTCACAAATTTCTATATCTAAGAGCCACGAACCATCTTCATTCGGAGTGATATAATGTGCACCTTGCGGGTATTCCTCTTTAAAAAGGTTATGCGACAACTGTCCTAAGCGCAACTTCACACGATGTCTCTCCTCGCCACTGAACATAAAGATGTCCGTAAACACCTGTCTATGCTTGTCTTCATGTAGCCACGGTGTATCTAATATCTCCACACTCGTCATACGCGAAATCTTGAATGTCTTGTTCTGTTTCGACACCAATTCATGACAGCGTACATCCTCATTATTGTGCAGTAAGAGGAAAGGCTCCACAAGACGGTCCTTTACCGTATGGCTATGTGGGCTTGAATAACCTATCAAACGAACCGTCTTCTTTTCTGCCATCGCTTTGCGTAACAGTTTCATATTACTATCCATTTGGCGACGAATAGGCGAGTCTGCAGATACCGAGAAATTATAAGTACTCTCCAACTTCTGTCTTAGCAGGTTCACCATTTCACTATCATTGCCAGCCATTGTCAGCACACTATGGATTGTCTTCACGTCCCTATCCGTAAACTGAATCGTTTGCAGCAACTGTGTAAAGAAAGGAGAACGGCGATCAATATGATAATAGCCCTGACTCTTGAATACGATAAAGCCTGCGTGCTTGATGAAATCAAGTAGGTAATAGAAATTCCTACGTGATAGATTCATCCGCTCACACAGTTCCTCAACCGTATAATTGCGTCCATCAGACAAGAGAATCAACAGTTCTAACTGTTTCTTTAATTTATCAAACCTCATTCTTACAATCCAACAATATACATAGAAAATAACGTAACTTTATCTGTATTAATTGCCTAAAAAGCATAAAAAAGGCTCTCTGAAAAGGAATATTCCCTTTCAAAGAGCCTAAAATTATCTATCAAAAAGTTAGCCCTTTCTTAATTCTTCAAAGTCAAAGTTTCTACCCTTAGTCCAAATTCACCTGCTGATACAGTAAATTTGAAATTGAAGGTGAAGGTCTTAGATGCTTCGTCATAAGTACTACCCTGATCAGCTACAAATACCATACCATAGTTTGGATGCTTATAACCAGTCGGCATAGAAGATGGATAAATCGTTACCTTTGAACCGTGAGGACTGAATGAGAAGCCATAGCCATCAGCCCAAAGATTCTTGATACGATAACGATTACCTACCTCAGAATACTCAACTTCTACTTTTCCCATATCACCAAAAAATTTTGATACGTATGGGAAAGTACCCAACTCCTTATAGTCAAGACCAGTAAACTCAACTGACTGAGAAGTCTTCTGATTACCATTGACTGCAACAACCGTTATAGCATAAAAACCATGTAAGTCAGTAACATAAATATCCTTATAATCGGAAGCCTTTATTTCTACTTTCTTACCATTCGCAACAACATAGTCATTATACTGTGCCTCTGTCATTTTACGAGCCTCTTTTGCAGACTTCAACTCACTCAGATAATAAACACCATTAACCGCAGCATTAGTAGTAACACGAATATGACAGTCATTATCCGAATTATATCCTTCACCGACAGTATATTGATAAACTGTTGCAACAGGTGTACCATCGTTCCCCGGATCTGTACCATACTCTTCTTTACAGCCTGTGAAGACTACGGCTGCAAGAGCAAGTAATAGTAAACTTTTAATATATTTCTTCATAACCTTTTGCTTTAATATTCAACAATGTACTTAGAATGGATATGGATTAGAGTCAGTATCTGGCTGAACAGGGTTAGGGTTCTGTGTCATACCACCATTATTATCAGCCTCTGTACCTACGAATGTCCATACCATCCAGTTAGGTAGTTCCTGAGTATTCCAACGTGCATTCTCTAAATGATTAGTACCAGCATAACTACGAATGATACCCTTGTTGAGACGCTTGATATCGAAAGTAGCGAAGCCTTCACCCCAGAGTTCCACACGACGCTGCCACCAAACCTCATTCTGGAAAAGAGAAGTACTATTATTATAATAAGCATCGGTATGCGTTCCATAGGCATACTGTGGGTCACGCGTCTTAGCGAATGCCTCCAACAACACTTTTCCACGAGCCTCGTCCTGCATACCAGCAGCCTCAGCCTCTATAAGTTTCATCTCCTCAATACGCATCAAAGGAACTGACACACACCAAGCATCATATTTAACATCAGCCTTACCTGCAACATTACGGAACTTCAATGACAAGCCACCAAGACCATACTTCGCGTTTTCCTTACCTGACTTATAAACACGTTCTGGATAATTAGAGTAATTCTTCAATTCATTGATAGCATTTTCCTGGGTCATGCCATCAAGAGTAAAGTCAACCCAACACTTGCGACGGAAGTCAGTTGCGGGAATAGTAGAATAAAGATGCCGGTCAATAACCATCACACCACCATAAGAAGAAGCATAACCACCATCAAATCCACCCTCCATGATCATTACAGAGCCCCAAGAGTCATCACCGTCATTTCCCTTAATGTTCGGATCAGTAGGAAGGAACTGTGTAGCAAACATCCATGAGCTGTTAGGTATATTGAAACCATTATCACGGCTCAGATACTGTGCTTCGCTCATCATCGTATACCCTTGCTGTGCCAACTTAGCATACTTCTCGGCATTTGCCCAGTCCTGCTTCTCGAGATAAGCACGTGCCTTGAGTCCATAAACTACACTTACATCAGGAGTGTACTTATCTGCTCTCTTATAATTAGAAAGATACTTCTCGGCAGTATCAAGATCCTTCAAGATAAAGTCAAAAGCCTCACCCCAAGTCATACGCTCACTATGAGTAGCCTCCTGTAATGTACGTGATTCATCAGCCTTAATGGTTGTGAGCGCATTTGCATCCACAGCATAAGGCTTTGCTGCATACATACGAACCAAATCCAGATAGAACATGGCACGCATTGTATAAGCGATACCTGCACCCGTCATCTTTCCAGCCTCGGGCTCCTTGTAGCCAGAAGCACCGGCACTCTTGATGACGTTGTTACAATCAGTAATCCACTTATAATAGCAAGTCCATGGAAACTGCGTAATTGCATAACCTGCAGAAAGATATTTAACATTGTTATACCAAGCTGTAACACCATTATGAGCACCAGCTGGAACAATATCCTGCCCCTCTATATCACGAGTTAAGAAGAATGCTGTGTAACCAAAATCCCAGACTCTATCATTTTTTGGAGAGTATGTTCTCTTACCACTGATATTTGTTGTCAGTGCACTAACCATATTATTAAAGGCACCAGGTGCTTTCGCGACTTGGTCCAGTGAGGCTGTATCACTCTGCGGTTCAACCTCCTCGATACAACTTGTAAGCATCGAAATACCTAAAGCTGCCAGAATGATTGTTGAAAATATTTTATTCATTGTCATATCTGTTTATTATTATTAAAAATGGTATTGCCAATCATTTATTAGAATGACAACTGCAAACCACCCATAACTGTGCGTACAGGTGCATAAGAGTTAACACCTGAATGAGATGTACCCTGGAAGCTGAATCGAGGATCAAGTCCCTTACGAGCAGACCAGAAGCACAGGTTCTGTCCCTGAATATAAAGACGAATCTTGCTCAACATCAGCTTACGAGCCAGTTTTGTCGGAACACTATAACCAACAGTAAATGACTGGAAGTTAAGGTACTTTGCACTTGTAAGGAAGCGTGTTGACTGTGCTGTCAAGTCTGGGTCAGTGTACATAAAGCGTGGAATATCACTGGAAGTATTGTTCGGTGTCCAAGCCTTCAGTACATCCTTAGACAGGTTAGAACCATCACCCTTTGTTCTGACATTACTCATCAATCCTGCATATCCAAAGTCATAGATCTGACCACCTAGCTGATAGTCAAACGTAGCATTAAAGTCGAAGTCATAAACTCTCAATGTAGTTGTGAAACCACCATTGGCTACTGGTAACATTTCGTGAGTATAGTTCGTAGCCTCACTCCAGTCAGTTGTTGTAAAAGAGTGCTTAGAACCAGGCTTACTACTATTTGACAACTTACCAGCCTTGAAATCCCTATAGATATCCTCATCTACCCAATAGAGAGGCTGTCCCTTCTCATTCACACCAGCGTAATCAGCCATCATACCATTATAAAGCGATTTACCCTCAGCATACCACATTGGAATGTTGAATCCAGCACTAACATCTGCCTGTGCGAAACCACCATACTGAGCAGTCTTGGTTGGATCAAGTTTCAAAGCCTTTGCACGGTTGTGAGAAATGTTTGCTGATACATTCCAAATAATATTCTTTGTACGGATAATATCACCGCCAATTGTAAACTCGACACCAGTATTGCGAATATCACCAAGGTTACCATAATAACCACGTACACCGACACTCTCAGGAACTCCCATCCAGAAGAGCATATCTGTTGTCTTCTTTGTATAGAAGTTGAATTCACCGTTCAAGCGACTCTGGAAGAGTGCAAATTCAAGACCGAGGTTGAAGTTGGTTGTTGTCTCCCAGGTAATATCAGGATTACCAATGGAAGAGAATGAAGGCAACATAGCCTTCTCACCACGTACCAAGCTATAACGGTCAATATAATTGAAATCAGGAATACCATCATTACCCTGCTGACCAACAGATACCTTAAACTTCAAGTTATCAACCCACTTAGCATTCAGGTTCTGGAAGAATTTTTCCTTGCTGACAATCCATGCGCCACCGAGACTCCAGAAGTCACCCCAGCGATTATTCTTTGCAAATCGGCTGGAAGCATCACGACGATAAGAAGCCTGCCCAAAATACTTCTGGTCATAGTTGTAGAGCAGGTTAGCGAAGTAACCTTCTACATTATAAATTGTACGATAAGAATGACTATCATAACGATCCGCAAATGCATTGATTTCCTTGATATCAGGTGAGAAGCCACCACGAGCCAAAGCATCCAGATAGTTATAATTAGACTTATACCACTCATGTCCCAGCATCAACTGAATATCATGCAAGCCGAAAGCCTTATGTGCATTCAATGTCTGAACATAGTTCCAACGATAACTTACACCAGCATCCTTGGTAATACGTCCCTTATCGGCTGCTGCTGCACCGATGAAAGGATTCTCATAGAAAGAGAAGCGTGTCAAGAGAAGGGTGATTGAATTGGTTGAGTTGAACTTCAACCACGGAGCAAACGTAATATCGAAATTGAGCTGTCCCTGCAACTGGTCAAGAATCGTATTCTGCTTATTATACCTGTTTGCTCCAAGTGGGTTACCCGTATTGAGGAAAGGACGGGCTCCGATACCAGGGAAGTTTGTAGCTGGCACACCGAAGTCATACTTCGGATGACCATAACTATCCGTAGCAATTACAGGATTTCCATTAGCATCCAGTGTACGAACATAGAGTGGATAAATAGGAGATATATACTGCGTAAAATAACCAAGATTACCTGCGTCAGTTTTTGTATTGCTCAAGTTAGGATTTGACTCACGATCAGAGTGAACGTATCCAGCATTTGCAAGAAGATGCAACCAGTCAGTAGCTTGATAGTCTGCCTTCAGACGAGCAGTAAAGCGCTCAAATCCAGAATTCTCAAGCACACCCTCCTCCTTCATATAACCAACACTTGAATAGTAGCTCATCTTAGAATCACCACCACTCACATTAACATTATACTCATGACGGAATCCCTTACGATAAGCCTCATCTTTCCAGTTGTCAGGCTGAATGTAATACTTTGTACCATTATACTCATAAGCACGACCGAGGGTAGCCTTTGGATTGAGTTTACCATCAAGTCCTATAAGATTTTCACCAGCAGGAAGCGTATATGGATTATACTGCAAACCGAAGTTCGGATTCTCTATCAGGTTATCATTAGCCCATTTATTAGCCTGTTCATGAGACATGCCCTGCTTGTAGAAAGCATAATTGTAGAACTGAGAATAGTAAGCCTCCATGAACTCACCTGGATCCTTGAACACATCATAATCCTGAATACTACGGCTGGTGACACCCCACTTTGTCTCAACATTGATATTTGCTTTTCCTTTTCCTTTCTTTGTTGTAATAAGGATAACACCGGCAGCACCACGTGCACCATAAAGTGCAGCTGAAGAAGCATCCTTCAAAACTGTAACACTTTCGATATCATCCTGTGGGATATTACTCAAAGAAGCCGGATAAGGAGCACCGTCAACGATAATCAACGGAGCGGTTGAAGCATAGAGGGAAGCGATACCGCGGATATGGATGTCTGCGTTACCAGCACCTGGGGCACCAGACCCACCAGTCATCTGCAATCCAGGAACCGATCCTACAAGAGCATCAGCCACATTGGTAGTAATCTTCTTTTTCAAATCGCCAGAGTTTACAACAGCAGCAGAACCTGCAAAAGAAGCCTTTGTCTGTGTACCGAAGGCAACAACCATCACCTCATCCATTACCTTACCGTCTGGATTAAGTGTAATCTTCATATTCGCCTTAGCTGTCAACGTCTGTGTTTTCATACCAATGTAGGAAACCGTAATTTTAGACCCAGCCTTTGCAGACATAGAGAAATGTCCGTCTATGTCAGTTGCTGTACCTGTCTGTGTACCTACCACGAGGATGGATGCACCAACAACGGGCTGTCCATCATCCGAGGAAACTACAGTTCCGCTAATCTCTGTTTGCGCCAGCGCAGTTCCTAAACTAAGGAATAGCCCGACTAAAAACATCATTAGTCTTTTTTCCATAAATTCTCTCTTTAAATTAATATAATAAACAAACTATTTCAGGACCAAACTATTAAAACGTAAGGTATTACAAAATTCACTATCATGGTAGATAATTTTCTTAACACTTTACAAAGATAGTATACCCTTTTTAAAGTTCCAAATTGAAATGAGCATAAACATAATATTTTCACATTTATTAGCATTTTGATTTAAAGAAACGACATATTATTGCATGAAAATAAATTAATTATTATGTATAATGGCATTAAAAACACCATATTGTAAGTATTACACTTCCGTTCCCTATTAAAACTTAATTTATTATTAGATTTAGAACCATTTACTCAGCATAAAAAACAGAAAACAGTAAAGATAAAACTTATAATGCACCATTCTTAAGAAAGAAAAGAAATGAATATTTATAATAAGGAGAAAACAAAGCTAAATAATAATATTGTATTATATTTAGAAAAAAAAGTTACCTAATCAAACAAGATTAGCTTTCTTGCAGCTGTAGCCACCTTTTTCTACAACAAGTTGTCCTTTGGTTAACAATATATAGCATGGTGTTTAGGCATCAAAACCATTAGTGCTAATACTTAACACGACTGGTGTTTACCAATAGCACCAGTTGTGCTGGGCATCAACACATCAGCAGAGAAGGGCAAAAAAACTTTATTGTAGATATTAAAAATTAAATAAGACACCAATGACATTCGTGTAGAGGAATTGTTTACAGAACAGCACTAACAATACATGAAATAAAATAGAACTTTACCTTACAATCAATCTGATAGAATGACGAAATTTATAAAGTAATTCTATTCTAAGCAATGTAAAGAAAAGTCGTAACAGCGTTTCGTTAGAAAGGAATGCTATTACAACAAAATTAAAAATCAAAAGAGAGCTGACCATCGCCCAAAAGGTTATAGCTTTTGCGATGATAAGGCGTAATACCATGTTCAAGGATTGCCTGACGATGTTTCTTCGTTGGGTAACCCATATTGGATTGCCAGTCATACTGCGGATACTCCTCTGCCAAAGATAGCATATAGTCATCACGATAAGTCTTGGCAAGGATAGAGGCAGCTGCAATAGAAAGGTACTTACCATCACCTTTAACGATTGTTGTTGAAGGTAAGTCATGATAAGGATTAAAGCGATTGCCATCCACAATAATCGCTTGCGGGCGCACTTTCAACTGATCCAATGCACGATGCATAGCAAGAAAAGAAGCATTGAGAATATTTATCTTGTCAATCTCTTCGGGCGTAACAATTCCCACAGCCCATGCGATAGCATCTCGTTCAATCGCTTCACGAAGTGCATAGCGTTTCTTAGCTGTCAGTTTCTTAGAGTCGTTTAATAACTCATTCTCATAGTCGGGTGGTAGGATAACGGCTGCTGCATAAACACTTCCAGCAAGACATCCCCTACCCGCTTCATCACAACCAGCCTCTATAAGGTCTTCATAATAATGACTTTTCAGCATGAGTAATAAGTTTTAAACGTTAAAGAACCTTTCAAATTAATTTTATATAACAAATATTTTTCACGTAGTGAACATTTCCTGCACGACACACAACTATTTTTGCATACGTAAACCAAAGAACGGTTCTACACCTTATTTATATATAGCAAACAATTAAAGACAAAGAATATGAAAAAAGAAATGATTCTCACAGAGCGTAACGCATCGTATAACGAGCTTAGCCGTTTCTTTACAGAAGCTGCAGTATGGTTCCAAACTCCAGTGGAGTGGCTGCGCAATTATTACAGTGCTGTCCTTGAACGGGAAGTGAGTAGCAAGCAGGCTTCGTATATCACACAAGCTCAGTTAGCTTTTATTCTAACCATATTCCCTGTTGTTTCATCGTTGCTATTGCAGGGAGTGTTCCTTGCTTGGTTTGTCTTCAGCCTTTATAAATGTAAGAAAGGATAAGAACTCTTGGCTATCAGAGCTATATACTTTGTAGGAAACAGGCGTTCATAAGCGTTACTAAACGCATATAAACGCCTGTTATCATTTACTTATATCCTTAAAACATCATAGCTATACGCTTGATGCCTGCTACCAAAGCATCTACTTCTTCACGTGTGTTATACAGACCGAAAGAGGCGCGAACAGTACCAAGGATGCCGAGGCGGTCCATCAAAGGCTGAGCACAATGATGACCTGTGCGAACAGCAATACCTAACTGATCAAGCAATGTACCAAGATCCATGTGGTGAATATCACCAACATTAAAGCTGATAACAGCATCTCCGCAGTCATTGTTATGTCCATAGATGTGCATCCCTTCTATCTCACGAAGCTGCTGAAGCGCATAATGCGTAAGGTCTTGCTCGTGGGCAAGGATATTATCCATACCCAAAGAAGTAACATAGTCGAGCGCTGTAGCAAGTCCGTGCGTGGCGATATAATCAGGAGTTCCTGCCTCAAACTTCAAAGGGGGGCGCTCGAAAGTTGTCTTCTCAAAACTGACACGCTCTATCATCTCACCACCTCCTTGATATGGCGGTAGTCTATCAAGCCACTCTTCCTTACCATAAAGGACACCAACACCTGTAGGACCATATACCTTATGACCACTGAAAGCAAGGAAATCGCAATCAAGGTCCTGCACGTCAATGGCAAAGTGAGGAACGCTTTGTGCACCATCCACTACTACTGGCACACCATGCTCATGAGCGATACGAATCATCTCCTTTACAGGATTGACTGTTCCAAGGACATTACTTACCTGCGTTACGCTGACAAGCTTAGTACGTTCAGTGAAGAGTTTTTCATACGCTTCGA
Organism: uncultured Prevotella sp.; assembly: GCA_947095945.1. Classification (GTDB taxonomy): domain Bacteria; phylum Bacteroidota; class Bacteroidia; order Bacteroidales; family Bacteroidaceae; genus Prevotella. The sequence continues at coordinate 2,347 of CAMUQM010000009.1, read as the reverse complement.
GCTGAAGTTCGCCCTCATCAGTCATAGGAATAACCTTCAGTACAATCCCTTTACGCTGTTCCTGTAACTGCCAAGGGACGATATTAGAGTGATGTTCCATCGTTGAAACTATCACTTCATCACCTTCCTTCATGCAGCCTTCAACAAAACTGGAAGCAACAAGATTCAAACTCTCTGTCGTACCACGCGTGAAGACTATCTCTGTTGTTGAACGGGCATTGATAAACTTCCGTACAGTCTCTCGTGCAGCCTCGTGCAAGTCGGTTGCTTGTTGTGACATCCAGTGTACACCACGATGCACATTGGCGTTTACATTAAGGTATTCCGCCTGCATAGCATCCAACACACAAAGTGGCTTCTGTGTGGTAGCACCATTATCAAGATAAACCAGCGGCTTGCCATAGACGGTGCGAGAGAGAATTGGGAAATCTTCCCTGACTTTGTTTATATCGTACATCTTTATTATTGGGCTAATTAGGCTTATTGGGCTTATTGGGCTAATAAGCCCTTTGCCAAATTATTTACACAATGTGCAACCCTCACACTTATCAAGCTCGCCACGGAAACGTTTCTCTACGAGATGGTGGAGACGGTCACGCAGTGGCTCAAGTTCCATCTTGTCGATTACCTCATTGATAAAGGCAAACTCAAGGAGGAGTTTTGCTTCTTTCTTATCAATACCACGCTGCTGCATATAGAAGAGTGCGGCATCATTAAGCTGTCCAACAGTTGAGCCATGATTACACTGAACATCATCAGCATATATCTCAAGCATCGGCTGGGTAAACATACGAGCTACCTTGCTGGCGCAGAGGTTGCGATTGTTCATCTGTGAAAGGGTCTTCTGTGAACCCTTGCGAACAAGAACACGACCAGCAAAAGCACCAACAGCATTCTCGTCAAGTACATACTTATAAAGTTCGGTACTTGTGCAATGGGGTACCTGATGGTCAATAAGCGTATTGTTATCAACATGCTGACTCTTGTCAGCTATCACACAACCATTACAGAAACATTCGCTACCCTCTCCCTTAAATACAAGGTCGAGCATATTACGAGTAACACCATTGTGTAATGTAATGACATTGTGACTTACACGTGAATCACGCTGCTGTTCAATATAAACATTTGATACGCGTACGTTCTTTGCATGAGTTTCCTCAAGACAGTTGAGTTCAAGACTTGCATTTGCACCTACGTATGCTTCGATAACCTGTGTGGCAAGGAAGTTACGATTGTCTGCAGCATGATCACAGAAGAGAAACTGTGCCTTAGCACCTTCCTCCAAGACGATGAGTACACGACGGTTAACCATCAAGTCGACATCTGAGCGGAGGATATTAATTACCTGTACGGTACGCTCAAGTTGTACATTCTTAGGGACATAGATGAAAAGTCCATCCTGCGCAAGCATTGTATTTAAAGCTGTAATGGCATCTGCCTCTGTATTGGCAAGACGACCATAATACTTCTCAACCAATTCTGGGCGTTCGGTTGCTATACGGTTCAAGCTGTCAACAATGACACCTTCACTAAGTTTTGCCTTTGGAAGGACCTTACTATAGAACTGATCGTTGACTACGAAGTAAAGAGAAGTGCTAAGATTTGGTACATCACACTTGAAAGTTTCATAAGGATTAACAGGAATCTCAAGACGATTGAGATTCAATCCATAATCAGGTTCAAAAAGCTTCTGCATATCCGTATACTTATAGCGTTCCACCTTCTTGGTTGGAAAGCCTTGCCGACGGAAGTCTTCAAAAGCCTTATCACGTACCTCATTGAGCACAGGTGCAGCATGCTCTTTGATGAGTTGCTGCGCCTCTGTATAGAGGTCTATATATTGTTTTTCGCTTTGCATTGTAATTTCTTTTTGGAGGTTTTATATAAAGGATAGCGGATTAGAGATTAAAGATTATAGAAAACCTAGGTTAACTAGGACTGCTAGATTAACTAGGATATCCTAGGATAACTAGGTGAACTAGAAAAACTAAACACTCTAAAACCAACCATTAATCCTCTGCCTCAACCTCTTCCTTAATCCAATCGTAACCGCGTGTCTCAATCTCCTTAGCAAGTTCTGGACCTGCAGTCTTCACGATACGCCCTTTATAAAGCACATGAATAACATCAGGCTTAATCATCTCTAACAGACGCTCATAGTGCGTGATGACAATAGCAGATGTCTTTTCATTATGCATCTTATTTACGCCCTCAGCCACAATACGCATAGCATCAACGTCAAGACCTGAGTCTGTCTCATCGAGAATGCTAAGCTTTGGTTCCAACATCGCCATTTGGAAAATCTCGTTGCGTTTCTTCTCACCACCAGAGAAGCCTTCATTTA
>CAMUQM010000008.1 GCA_947095945.1 uncultured Prevotella sp. | reverse complement strand
GTCTGTCTGACCAGATTTAATGTTCTTATAATCGACATTCAGTTTGGCAAACTCAATCTTCAGTTTCTCCACTTTAGGATTCGACTTGTTCGTAGGAAATGATGTCGCTACCAGACGAGCTTTCCTTTGCCGATTGCTAAAGCTGTCGAATGTAGGATTATTTGCTGTTGCAAGCAGCTGTTTCATGCCATGAGTGGCATCATGCCCTTTCAGTTCAACGAATATCTGTGTCCATGCCTCCTCAGACCCTGCCGATGTCTGTACCATCACCAACTTGTCACATTTGACACCGGTCTTTATGATGTAACCGTCAACTTGAAAGACCGCAGACCGCAGATTCCCTTGAATGTCAAGAGTGTATTTCTTTCCTTGCTCCCGTGTGGCAACCGTTTTACGTACTTCGAGGGACTGTTCAGCCTGATACCCAGCACGAGTCAAGTTCTCGTATGTACTTTTCCCCATGACTATTCTGCGTATAATATTTCATTGATACGACCCACATGCTCATCGACCCAATCAGAGACACTATCCAAGTTTATACCAGAGAGCATCGGTATCTCCATATCTTTGATGTCCTCGAACACACCATCTTTGTTGATGAAATATGCCGAGAAAGCATCTGTTGGAAGCAACGTACTTTCATCAACCACATCTTTAAGCCTTTCGTCGCCGGGTTTCTTCTCGACGGCTGCTGCATCTGCTATCAAGACATTGAGTATTGACAGCACGTAAGGGCTATGTGTAGTGAGTACCACCATAGAACGATGCTTGCCAATTGACTTCACAGCTTTCAGATGGCGTATGATGTTCTGCACAAGTTTACGTTGCGCATCGGGATAGAGGTTCTGCTCTGGTTCTTCTATGAAAAGTTGCGCCGACTGGTATTTCATCTTCTCACGGATTGGAGCCAACTCCTCTTCCGTGACCTCATGGGCACCATGTACGATTTCATTGCGTACATCCGTATCTAACGACTCCATGAGGCGGTTCATCAAATCCGTCATACTGAATTTAACTACCTTTCCTACGACACCCATAATATAATCTGTCATCACGTCGATAGGCATGATTGACTGGACACCGCTTGAAGCATAGAAAGAAGTTATAGGCTTGCCGTTTGGCAGCACCACATAATCAAGTCCTTTATCGCTGTAATATTTGAAATCATCTGTCAGAGAAAGAGTCAACTTGTTATCAGAGCCATAAGTATCCTTTGCCTCATACCACTCCTGTATGAAATTGAAGATAGAATCCCTTTCCTTTGCTTTATACGTGTCATTGATGTTCTGAACGGCAGAAACGAGATTTCTTTCAGCCGGAATATAGGACAGTTTGGAATTATACCTATCCTCCCAAGCCTCTAACTTGCGGTTGATTTTAGCATTCTGGTCAACACCTGTCAGTGAGATAGTAACCACATCACCGTCATAAATGATTTCGGTGTCCTCCTTGAAATACATTTCATCAATACGGTAAAATTGTTTCAGATCCCTGGTAAAACGCTTGTTGTGTGTATATGCCTGAATTGTGTTATCAAAAGAAGTCATTATCTTCTTCTCTATCCAACGGCAGAAGCATAACACCTTCATAAAAGTGCTCTTACCAGAACTTTGGCGACCGATGACAAGCAGCACATCGGTTAGATTGATTAGACCAGTATCTTTGATTGGTCCAAGATTTTTTATCTGAATTGTTGCCATGTTATTCTATTATACCTTAATTCCGCAGCGTAAAATCATTTAGGAAATACAAGTGCCTGACAAACAAAGTTCTCAAAACACTTGGAGATGTCAGAGTTTTCACCTATCGTGGTAATACAAATTTAACAAATAAACAAAAATCTAACATGACAAAGGTAGCAATTAAAAACGAGAATATAACTTCTTTCGGAGGAATTTATCATATTATGAATGTTTTTTCAAAGTTGGGTTTTGAATACCACTGAAGGAAAAAGTATCCTGAAAGTCTATACTCAATAATATTTACACACATTCTATTTCGCAAGATACTTACAATAAACTCGTGAAAGAGTCGTTATATAACAGTTATGAAACGTAAGGATATTCAGAAATACATATTACTGCTTTTATTTATAGTGACAGCACAGCTGGCACTGGCACAATCGTTCACCCTTCAAGGTAAGGTTTCTGACAAGGAAGGCAACCCGATTGAATTGGCTTCTGTCATGGTGGTTACGCAAGGGAAACTGTTGATGACCAACCTAAAAGGTGAATTCAGCATGCAGTTGCAGAGCGAAGACTCCGTGAAGGTGCGCTTCTCAATGATTGGCTATAAGACGAAGACGAGGGTTCTCGTGCGCCCAAAGGGTAAGCAGACCCTGCTCATTCAGTTGGCTGACGACAACGCATTGGAGGAGGTTGTAGTGCAAGGGAAAGCCAAACAGCACGGAACTACAGAAGAATTGGATATTCAAAAAACCAAACAAGGACCATCAGCTTCGGGCAATGCTGTAGAAGAATTGGTACAGACTCAGGCGGGTGTTTCGACCCACTCGGAACTATCTTCACAATATAACGTTCGTGGTGGTACGTTCGACGAGAACTCTGTCTATATCAATAATATAGAAGTGTTCCGCCCTTTCCTTGTGCGAAGCGGACAGCAAGAAGGTCTTTCGATTATCAACCCTGACATGGCTGAGGGCGTTGGTTTCTCAACAGGTGGCTTTGAAGCGAAATATGGTGACAAGATGAGTTCGGCTTTGGACATCACCTATAAACGGCCAAAGAAGACGGAAGCATCTATCTCTGCCTCTCTCTTAGGTGCCAGTGCCTACCTCGGATTAGCTACGAAGAAACTGACATGGACCAATGGTGTGCGTTATAAAACCAATCGTTACCTCCTTGGTTCACTCCAAACAAAGGGCGAATATCGTCCGTCATTCCTTGATTATCAGACTTATCTGTCATGGCAACCTAACAAACGTTGGCAGGTAGATTTCATTGGTAACATCTCTGAAAACCGCTATAACTTTGAACCAGAAGACCGTGAGACAAACTTCGGAACGCTGCAGAACGTGAAGAAATTCCGTGTCTACTTCGATGGACAGGAGAAAGACCTCTTCCGTACGTTCTTTGGTTCGTTGGCTATCACACGCCATTTGAGTTCGCGCACAGACCTATCTCTCCTCGCATCGGCTTTCACGACGAAGGAGCAAGAGCGTTATGACATTCAGGGACAGTACTGGTTGACACAGACTGAAACGTCTGAAAACCTCGGTGTGGGTACGTTTATGCAGCATTCTCGCGACTATCTCAACGCTAACGTGAAGAGTTTGAAGCTGATGATGCAGCACCGTGCAGGCAAGCATAAGATTGAGGGTGCTGTGACCTATAAGATTGAGAATATCAAGGAGAACTCTGCCGAATACGAATATCGTGATTCTGCGGGTTATAACGTCCCTCATACGGGTCGTGACTTGAAGATGATTTACTCGCTCCGTGCCCGCAATGAACTCAAGGCGAAACGCTTTGAAAGCTATTTGCAAGACACATGGAACTTCCAGACTCGTGACTCTGTGCCAACGCTTTTCACACTGAATTATGGCGTTCGCTTTGCGCATTGGGACTTCAATGGCGAGAGCCTGTTCTCTCCACGTGCATCGCTGACCATCACACCGGACAGAAACCGCAATCTTAGTTTCCGCATTGCAGGTGGTATCTACTATCAGGCACCATTCTATAAGGAGCTTCGCGACACGTCAATCGTCAATGGTGTTACCTACGCAACGCTCAATCAGAAGATTCGCGCACAGCAGTCTATCCACGCATTGGCAGGCATGACCTATCGCTTTGAGATGTTGGGTCGTCCGTTTAAGTTCACTGCGGAGGCTTATTACAAGGCACTTTCACGCCTCGTTCCATACTCTGTTGACAATGTTAAAGTGACTTATTATGGTGAGAACACAGCGACAGGACACGCAACAGGTCTCGACCTTAAACTCTTCGGTGAGTTCGTTCCGGGTGCTGACTCATGGCTTACGTTCAGTGTGATGAACACCAGCATGAAGTTGAATGGTAAGAGTATTCCGCTCCCAACCGACCAGCGTTATGCGCTCAACCTCTATTTCACGGATTTCTTCCCCGGCACAACACGTTGGCGTATGTCGCTGAAGTTGGCTTATGCAGACGGTTTGCCTTTCTCTGCTCCACATCAGGAATTAGAGAATAACACCTTCCGTGCACCAGCTTACAAGCGTGCCGACATCGGTATGAGCTACCGCCTATTAGACAACAACGACGGTCGTCGTAACACTATCTTTAAAAATATCTGGCTCGGTCTTGACTGTTTGAACCTCTTCGGTATCAACAACGTCAATTCTTATTATTGGGTAACAGACATCGCCGGACAGCAGTATGCCGTGCCAAACTACCTCACTGGCCGCCAGATTAATGGTAGGGTTACGGTGGAGTTTTAAGCCTCACCCCCCAGCCCCCTCTCCTACAGAGAGGGGGAGTAGATAGCGAGATACCCCTTCCGAGCCTCACCCCCAGCCCCTCTCCGAATGGAGAGGGGAGTAGATAGTGAGTTTCCCCTATTGGTTGTGAAAGTCTTTGAGTAATTTCGAAGCGAATCGTTTCCAGCACTCCCCCTCTCTGTAGGAGAGGGGGCTGGGGGGTGAGGCTCTTTATTCTTTTGTCATAATTTTTCACATTTTGTTTTTTTAACGATGCTCAATTAGCTTGCGATTAACGCCTAATTGGCTTGCTAAAGATGCCCTTTTGAGGTCTAACTAACGCCCTTTTGAAGTCCAATTAAGCACCTTTTCTTGCATGACTTTATAACTAATTGAATTCCTGTTGGTTGCAAACTTGCATTTTACACGTGTTTTTGCCATTATTTGTAGATGTTTTATTCGAAATTATGTAATGATTTTTCACAATCTTATCTGTTTTTTTGAAGTATTAAAATGAAAGGGTTTTCTGTGTAGGAGGGCGATAAAAGAATAGATAGTTGACAATTTTGGCTATGTTTTTGTTTAATGAATTACTTCGTTTTTTCCGTTAAAGCTATACGAAAGCATCTACGCATTTAACGGAAGAACCAAAATTAATCCCCTTATTTGTTCGCAGAATAATATTCGGCAACAAACAAGGGGATTGTTTATTTGTTATTTTCTTACTTACTTAACGCTAATCTTAGCAGCCTTATTTCCTACACGTACAATGTAAGTGCCACGAGCGAGAGGGATGCGGGTATTATCGTCAGTAACCTTAGCTTGGTAAACGAGCTTGCCATCGATAGAGTAGATAGCAACTGTGCTGTTCTGTGCACCAAGAACGCTGATAGCACCGTCAAGGAACTGAATCTTAACATCCTTATCTGCAGTGACTGCATCAATACCTGTTGCAGGTTTGAATGTAATGTAGTTTGTATAGATAAGAGCATTCGGGAAGTTATCGTTTGCCATCACACAAACAAGGTTATTGAATGTCTTTTCGAGTTTCAATGTGGTAACACCATTCTCAATAGTGTACTCATCATTTAGTTCTAACTTCTCACCTTGCAACTCGCCATCTCTGTATGTCACATTACCGACGAACCAGTGGTAGGTAGTTCGTTCGTCTCCTACGATTGCTTCTGAGCTGAGGTCAACCTTATCATTTACACACTTGACATCGATTGGTGCCTGAAGGTTATAAGAGTATCTATCAAATGGTCTGCCGTTGTTACTTGGCAATGGCATTGTGGAGAACTTCAGACGATTACCAACAATATTCAACACTCTAAGGTTAGTGTTCTTTGAGACGTCAACCTTTGTTAGTTTGTTAGCATTCAACCATAACTGCTCCAACTTTGGAAGTTTGTCAAGTGACACGTTCTCGAGGTCGTTGTCGCTCAAGTCAAGGTTCCAAAGTTTTGGATTGTTAAGTGTAACTTCTTTCATCTTGTTACTTGAAAGATAAGCAATACCAATATTTGGAACTTTTGATAAGTCGAACTTCTTAATCTTATTGCCGGTTAGCGAAATAAAATTAAGATTTGGGAAAGGTGACAAATCAATGTCTGTCAACTCATTGCCTTCAAGATTCAAGTCAGTAAGATTTGGTGCTGTAGGGAGTTTTACTGATGACAATCCTGCACGAGTTACAGCAATGAGTTTTGCTTCCTTCAACCCAGTGAGGTCTACATCACTCATCTTAACGTTTGCAACACTAAACACCTTCACTTTGTCGTCCTGCTCAGCAACGAGTACACGTACCTTTGTGTTTGCTTTTGACTTAGCTTGGAAGATCTTATAGGTTGTTCCAAGTGTATACTGTGTGACATTACCATTGCCGCCCCACTCGAAGTAAACAGACTTACCGGGTTCATAGCTTGCGAGGGAAAGCATCACACTATCTGTCTGGTTGACAGTGGTAAACGAAGCCAATTCGTATTTTGGGAAAGAGATTGGATGAACACAAGTTGTCTTGAAGACATTCTGTCCTTCGAAGTCAGGATAAGCTGGATGTGTCATCTCGCAATAGATAGAGTCAAGAGCGAGATTGGTGAACTTAGCTGAACCATTGGTGATGGTATAGTCTTTGCCCAACTGTAATGGTTGTCCATCTTTCTTCTTCCATACAAAGTTGGTTGTTGAACCATTCTTTGTAATATACTGTTCAGAGAGATCAATACCGGGTGAAGAGGTTGAAATCTGCAGTACGTGCTGTGGTGCATAGATAAAGTTACCACGAGTCAGACCAAAGTCATTAGGCATATTTGCCAATGTGAAGTAGTTACCACTAACATTCAACTTCTTGATAGGTGCTACAGGAGGAATCTTTACTTCTGTCAACTCATTGTTTGAAACGTTGACATCCTCTATCAGTTCGCTGTGGTTGAGGAGAAGACGAGTGAACTTATTGTGAGAGATATCAAGTACACGCAAGTTGTCGGCATCCTTAAGATTCAACTTATTAAGGTTGTTATGGCTTACATTTAGCTTGCGTACAGCATAGACGTCATTGAAGAGTAATGAGTCTATCTGGTTGTAGCTCACGTTGATATCAGACAGCTTACTCTTATTGAAGTAAGATGAAGGACCGCGGAGGTCAACACGCTTAAGCATGTTGCCAGAGAGGTTAAGCTTCTCAAGCTTATTGTTATAAGAAAGGTCGACAGTATATAGACCTGCATTCTTCAGAGTCAGTGTGCGGAGTTCTGTAAGTGCAGAGAGGTCGATACTGTTAATATATTGGCGATCAGATTCAAGACTTGTTACGTACTTATCTTGTGGGACATATACGATAATATCTCCATCACCAGTACGTGCTGTAACGATATTAGCTGTAGCTGGGAGCTCATCATTAATCTGGAATGGGGTAGTATTACCATCACCTAAGTCAACCTTTACTGTTACAGGATTAGCAGCTGTAGCGCCAAGGATACCGACAGATAATTTTACAGGAGAACCTACTGAGCCAAGACTTGAGAGTTGAATAGCCTTCACGTCCTTACCAAACTCAGCAACAGTCTTTACACGAAAGTTTTCAGTGCGGATAGGATAATCTCTTAGCAGGCTATTATTGAACTGGAGAAAGACTTCTTCGTCAAGTTCTTTCTTCAAAGTTACCTTACCATTCTCGTAAGAGTAATAGCTATCGTCTAACTCTACAGGCTTTGTTGGGTCAGCCTTTGGGACACGGAAGAGTCTTGCCTGAGTAGTTGTTTTTTCACGAAGCACACGTTTACTGAGGTCGATGACATCACCTACCTTATAGGTGTCGTTCAATTCCATAGGGTTCTGCTCGTGATAATACTCAAACCAGTTGCCGGGAGTAGGCAGTGTTGCAAAGTCCATATAGTTATATCGCACGTTGACACTATAGAGTGCAGGGTTCTGACTAACGTCAAGCTTTCTCAAGAGGTTACGGTCACAAGAGAGTGTGAAGAGCTTTGGGTTATTTCTTAGGTTAAGCTCCTTAAGATTGTTACCACCGCAATAGAAATAGTAAAGTTCTGGACAGTTAGATACATCAATACTTTCAAACTTCACGTCTGTGTTGACTGTTCCTGAAGAGTGAGAGATATAGAGCTGTGTAATCTTAGGGTTGTTGCTAAGGTCAAGCGTCTTTATACGAGAGTCACCCACGTTGAGAATCTCTAATAATGAGTTCTTTGATAGGTCAACACTTTCTACGTTTGTCATGTCAAGACTCAGGCGCTGCAGATATGGACAGCCTGTTGGGTCGGCTGTCTTGAGGCTGAGTGTGTGATAAGCATCAAACGAACGTAGCTTAGGGAAGTTCTTAAGTGTAAAATTAGGAGAGATATGTCCAATCTGTGGTACTTCCAATACCATGAGTTCAGGCATCTTTCCAATCATCAATGGGGTTGTGACAGAGAAAGGATTGTCCTGTAAATAGATAACATTCAGACTCTGTAAACGATCGATATTGAGTGATTTTAAGATGTTATGCTCTAAGTTCAACACTTGTAGTTTCAAGTTAGGATTAAACTCAATCTTGTCAATCTCATTGCCTGAAGCATTGAAGAAATAGAGGTCTTCTGGGTCACCTGTAATCGTAACCCAGCCTTCATCTGTTACAGCATTTGTACAAAGAGTTCCTTTGATAGCCAGTTCGCCTTTGTCATTCTCAACAATGGCTTTCTTAATTTCGACTTCGGTTTCACCTGAACCATAATCAATAGAGACTACAGCCTTGTCAGATTTCGCACCTAACACAAAAGAAACCTGTGCAGGAACACCAGTGTTCTTTGCCTTCTCTGGCATATTCGTATGGAATTTTATCATAACTTCATCTTGCGCATGGGCAGCAAGCGAGCTCCATAACATAGCCATCACTAAAAGAAGAAATGATGGTAAGAAAGTAAATTTGTGCTTCATATAGTTATAAATATTATTGTGTTCTGATTTTATAGCTTGTGTTTACTTATCGTATTCCCAAAGATTAGAAGTGTTACTCTTATTCTTTGGGAATATTATTTTATATTGGTCGAGCCTTAATAGATGACGATGCGTTGTGCCTTACCACCATTTACCTGAATCAAGTAAACACCCTTGTTCCATGAAGTGGCATTAACGTTAAGTTCGTTACCCTGTGCAGAGAGCGAATGAACCAACTGTCCGCTAAGTGAGTAGGCACGTAGGTTCAGCTGCTTTGCTCCCGCAAGGAAGGCTGTGAAAGAGCGTTCGCCAGTCATTGTGATAACTGGAACTTCCTTACTCTCAGCATATCTCACGCCATTGATGCCATTGGTGTTCTTCTCTATTAGTACCTGTTTCAGACCAGCATAGGCATCAAATTTACCTGCACCCCATTGTACTGGATCGCCTGTACCAGTAACAAACTTATCTTTACGAGCAGTCTGCTGGATGATACGTAGTACGTCCTTGACTGTCAAACTTGGGTTTGCTTCAAGCCAGAGGGCAATAGCACCAGCCACAACAGGCGTTGCCATGGATGTACCGAGAGATTGATGCCAGTAGTATTTCTTGCCATCTTTCTCCAATTTACCCTGCAAAGCCATGTCAGTATAGCCTAAGTCAAGATTTTCTACAGCGTATGAATTTACAGAAGAGATAATCGATGCACCCGGAGCACATACGTGTGGGAGGTTTCTACCATCGGCTAATGTACCGAAAGAAGAGAAGCGTGAAGCCTCGCCTTCAGGAAAATCATCTTCGTCACCTCGCTTGTTATAGCCATAAACAAAGCCGTCGAGTGAAGACCAGTGATTGCGTACATTGTAGCTACCAACGGTAACGATGTTTGCAGCACATGCCATATCGCTGATCGATCCATTGCGTGTTCCGCTTATGAAGCCATCCTGCTTATTGCTATCGAAGTAGATAAACTGTGCATCAGTGTAAACTTCAACACGCTGTCCCGGCTTCTTACTCTTTATTTCCAACGCCAGTTTATAGTTGCCGTCTTGATTAGTTTTTTGGTTGTCACTGGTCATAATCTGAGCCATCGCATAGTAACGCCCCGTTTCTGCATCTACTGCAGAAGCCGCTGTAACATAACCATCAAATGCTTTTTTAAAGCCTTCGTTTATAATTGCACCCTCCATTGAATAGTCACCACCTGATGCGTAGGTAATAGGTTGTCCTTTGGTGTTCTTTTGAAGAGGTATTCGGGTGACAGCACGATTGCCACGACTCGTATTGGTAACAACTATCTGTAACTCGAATTCAGTAGAGTCATTGCTATAAGCTGCTATCTGTCCGTTACGAAGATTAAAGTAGGTCTTATTCCCAGAGCGTAAAGTGTCTGGTTGCATTGGTGTGAGGAAGGTCTTAACAATTTCACCCGCAGCTTTAAAATCCTTCTTCAATGCGATAGCCATGTTTGCTTCGTTACCTGCAGCAACACAGATAATAGCATGCTTTCCTTCTTCTGCAAGGAAGCGATTCATCACACTTGTAGAGTCGTGTACACCAATGTTACTACCTAATGAAAGATTGATAACACAAGGTTTAGGCTTTTCTCCTGACAGTTTTGCATACTGCACAGCATCATCAATACCAAGTGCAATATATTGGTCACGCAAGTCACCACATGAAGCCACAAGCTCTGACTCTGTCGCACAACCATAGAACGGATTAGGACCAACCACTTTATAAGACTTGTCGTTGTCGTTAGTCTTAGCGTAGGTCATATTGCCTTTGTACCCACCCGCCATGATACCAGTCGTATGTGTACCATGGAAAGTATTGTAAGAATCAGCCGTAAAGTCCTCAATAGCGTATGCGTTGTCACGGTCTTTTAAGGTGTCAAGCACGACACGAGGGTAATAGTTATCGTATTGATAACCGTCCTTATTTGACTGACTGGCTGTAATCTTACTGATATAACCGAAGCGTGTGCTGCCATCAGGCTTGAGGAAGTTAATATGGTTAGGGTCGAGACCACCATCAACAATACCTGTTACGACTCCCTTACCAGTGTAAGCCTGTGGAAGGTCGATACCTTGATGAATCTTATCAACACCAATCTCCTTACGTACGACATCCATCTTTTGATAAACACGACGTGGGAGTTCCATACGACGAACGCATTTCAAGTCTGCTATACGCTCAATATCCGCTAAAGGAACTATGGAAATAGCGATGTTACCACGTACACGCAGAACCTTTACACCTTGTGCCTCTAATTCGGTACGGTCGTTCTGATTCTTCAGCTCAACCATTACCATTGTGTTCTCTGGTACACTCTTTGGACGTTCAAACGAACGTGTACGACTGTTGTAGGTAGGAATGGAAGTGTTACGGAGTTTGAACAGTTCCAACTGACTTTGTAGGTCGAGCTTTGACTGACCGTAAGCTAATCCTACCATACATGAACAAAATACTGTGAGTAGAATTTTTCTCATCGCTTGTTGACTATAACTTTTTTACCGTTAATAATATATACTCCATTAGGTAGTTGGGTGCCTTCTATACGCTTGCCATCAAGACGATAGACTACAGCCTTACCTTGCTTTACTGATTCAATGGCTTCAATACCATTTGTTTCGCCCTTGAGAAGGACATCCAGACGGTCGTTGTTCTTCAAATCAAACTCAAAACTTGTGCCGCCAGGATAAGATGGGTTAAGATTTGTTCCATTCAATTTTATCACCATCTTACTCATGTCATTTCCGTTTGCAACAAGCATGAAATGATTGTCGTCAGCTGAGAACATCACAGTATTTTCACCTGTCTGCATCTTTACCATCGAACGGTCAGAACGATAGAAACTCAAACCATAGTTCGCAACGCTGATGTCGTCAATGACGACCGTTGCTTTTTGGTCACGTACAATAGCAGATGTTTTAACCTCAATAGTCATACCTTCGGTTAGTCTTATCTCGTATGCTCCTTCGTAATTGGCTGTTACAGGAGTATCGTTTGCCTTGATTGACTCAATCTTACAACCGCTATTAGGTTTTATTTGGATGAGGTTATTCTTCTCTCCTAACTCAATATTATTGCTACCATCCTTAAGTGTTATCACCTTGTTATTATAGCTTTGTCCCTCATAAGCGGTGATATTTTCAGCCTTATCAACAGTCAGCACAGCCTTTACAGTAGCATATTTATGTGCTTGAATATCAAAGACAAGATTGTCTTTCACATAGCATTCGTAGGTACCATATATCGTAGTGGCAGTCCCATTAACCTTGAAAGCATCTAAAGCATAGCTGCTTTGGTCGAAAGTTAATGACAATTTTGTTCCAGCTTTCAGCTTGAAATCAGCGTCATTGTAGTTCTTAACTTCCACACCATCAGCCATTACCTTTGAGATAACACCCTTTGCTTTCTCGTCAGTAAAGTTGAATTTAACAGGATAAGATACGTCTGGATAATCGGCTTTGATATTTACAACACAGCCCTCAGTCAGCGTTACAAAGTATTGACCACCTGAAGGAGTAACGTCGTTACCGTCGAGGGTCACCTTATATATAGGGGCATCGCCATAATTAGCATTGGTAATTACAAGTGTTTTCTCGGTATTAGGAATCCATTTAACCGTGTTTTCACCATTTTTTAACTCTACAGACGTGCGTGATTCATTGCGTGATACCCTCACTTTCGAGGCATTATCAACGTTTACAGTACATGAACCTGTACGAGCAGCAGCTAAATCAGCACTCTTAACAGTAAAAAGCTTATTATTATCTGCATCTGAAACATAGATATTGCAAGTAGTTAGATTGTTTATACTCTGTGGTACAGAGTTATCTGCATCAATCGTCTTGAGAACGCTCTTTAAGTAAAAACCCTGTTTAGCCTCAATGGTTAAGGCACCATATTGGGGCACAATCACTTCATTTACACCGTTGGCAAGATTGACAACGGGCATGTAATTAACTTTTACTGAAACTCTGTTGACATCATCAACCTTGATTCTTACAGGCGTGTCAGCCTTTACGTTTACTGACGAGAACGCCAGTAGCATTAAGAAAAGAAAATAGTAAACCTGCTTCATATATACATATTTATTGTTGACCAAATATAGGAATTAACTCTTGTCTATATAGTATTCTGCACGATTAGCAGAAGAGAGTCTTTCAGGAATGATGAACAAATGCTCTTACAGGTTATTTGTTCTATTATATATCTACTGCAAAAATAGATATTATTTATAAAAGACACAAACTATTTCGCTTAAAATTATATTCTAAATTATAATTTATCTTATTTATTTCCATTTCAAACAAAAGGGTATATAAAACACTTATAATTATAAGTTCCCCCTATTTATTGGCTAAGAAAGGGATGAGTAGATAGGTAGAGGAATGAGCAAGAAAACTGATTATCGAACGAACATATGTCAGTTTGTAAGTAAGTGGACAAAAGTATATGATAATATCTTAAGAAATAAAAGATCAAAGTCAACACATGGTCTTTTGGCTTCTAAAAGACGCCCAATTGGCTTGCTAAAGATGCCCTTTTGAGGTCTTACTAACGCCCTTTTGAAGTCCAATTAAGCACCTTTTCTTGCACTACTTTATAACTAATTGATTTACTGTTAGTTGTAGACTTACTTTTTACACGTATTTTTGCCTTTATTTGCAGGTGTTTTATTAGAAATTATTTAATGATTTTTCAAAGTCTTATAGACATTTTTGAGACAGTAAAATGAAAAGGTTTACAGTGTTGAAAGGTGATGATAAAAGGGATAGTTGACAGACTTTGGTAATGGTTCTGTTAAATGAATAATTCTCGTTCTTCCATTCAAGCTATAGGTTCTATTCAGCAAAGCGATTACACATTTAACGGAAAAATCTCAAAAAACGAGAAAAAGTGTTATCATATTGTGATTTATTTTTATCTTTGCAACTCCTTTCTAAGACAGCTAACTATCAACAGACTATCTGGTGCGGGAATCGTCCTGCAAAACAATCGACCAGACAAGGTACTGCGAAAGAAGAAAACCTTTAGTATTCTATGTGTTTACCCATAAAACTCTATGCGGTTATCCATCAATAAGAAATACTATGTGTGAAGTAGGACTTACCTACTCTTTTTTACACCATAGAAGCGTCTAAACAGGGTTAAAAGAAAATATTAACGATAAAATTATAATCAACAAGCAATGAGAAAATTTCTACTCACAGTATGTTGTTTGGGTATGTTTGGTTCTGCTTTTGGTCAATCAAAGCTTGACTTGAAGAGCCTGATGGAGTTAAATAAGCTCCGCAACACATCAATCCCTACTTACAACGTCCGTACTCGTTCGTTAGAACAACCAAAGACTATTCCTACAAACATTATGGCAATGGTTGAACTGAAAGATCAGAACAACCGAGCTGATTTAGAAGCACAAGGCATAAAAGTGCTGCGTGTACGTGATAACATCGCTATTGCTTTGATTCCCTTAGCCGATGTTGAGCGTATTGCTAATTTGAAATGCGTTCGCCGAATGCAACTCCCTCGCCGTTTGTACCAGAAAATGAACCTTGTACGCAAGGAGGTTGGCGTTGACAAGATTCACCAAGGCACAGACCTTCCACAAGCTTACACAGGTAAGGGAGTGGTAACTGCTGTTGTTGACGGTGGTGTTGACCCTAACCACATCAATTTCTTTAAAGAAGATGGTACCAGCCGCTTTGCTTATGTGGGTAAGATAGTGGAAAATAAGCGGAATAAAAATGGCTATCAGTACGACAAGTATTATCCTCGTACCGTGCTTGACACCATGACACAGGCTAATAATGCACACGCTCTTGAAACCTTCAAGACCGATGATGATGAGAGTGTACATGGCACGCATACCTTAGGAATCATGGCAGGTGGATATAAAGGAAACATCACTTACGGAGAGGCTGTTGGAACGTATCAAGCAAAGTCTGTAACAGGAGCAAATCCTTTCTATGGTTCTGCAACAGAGTCAGAACTGATTGCTTCTTGCGGAGATCTTAATGACTCATATATTGCACTCGGTATTGATGATGCGATTGAATATGCTAAGACCTCTGGACCAAGCCCTAAACCCTGCGTTATCAACCTCTCATTAGGTAGCAATATTGGTGTACACGACTCTACAAGTGTGATGAACAAATACCTTTCAAAGCAGGGAAAGGAAGCTATCATCTGTGTTGCTGCAGGTAACGAAGGCGAAAAGCCAATCGCATTGAAGAAGACTTTCGACACTGCTGGAGAAACAGTTAAGACCTTCCTTACACCGACGGATATTAGTCCTGTAGATGAAGGAGGAACCACTTATTATAACTTCCGCAACGGACAGATAGCAGCCTATAGCAAAGACTCTACTGTCTTTGAGTTTTATATCAATGTTGTCGACACAAAGCAGGACAATCGTACCATCCTAAGCATTGCTGTTCCAAACAACTTGAATGGAAGAAATGTGACTTACGCATCTAAAGCTAAGTATGTAAACAACAGCAACGATGTCAACAAAGACTTTGCGAAAGCTTTCGAAGGTTACGTCTCTGTCTCTTCTGCTATTGATTCTGAAACTAACTGTTACTATACCTTTGCGGAGGTCATGACTGGCGACAATCAGGCAACAAACCAAGATGAAGACTACAAGTTAACCTTAGAAATCAAAAGTAAGAAAGCAGGACAGAGTGTTGAGGTTTATACCGACGACCAGAATATCTACTTCGATGACAATGACGAGGACGGCTTTGTAAAAGGTTCAACCAATGGTTCTATCAGCGACATGGCGTGTGCAACAAACATTATTACCGTTGGTAGCTACAATGTTCGTAATCGCATAGCATCACTTGATGGTAGTATCTATAACTTTAACGGTCTTAGTTCTGGAGAAAGTTTCCCAATAGGTGAGATTTCAAGCTTCTCTTCTTTCGGTACACTCGGTGATGGTAGAAACTTGCCACATGTATGTGCACCGGGTGCAGCCGTCATCTCTTCTGTTAATACATACGCTGTCAAGAATAAGGACTTGGACTATGAAGACGACCAATTACAAGGTAAGTTGAAGAAAGGTAAGGATACTTACTACTGGCATCAGTCAATAGGAACGTCAATGGCTACGCCCGTTGTAGCTGGTGGTGTTGCTCTATGGCTTGAGGCAAACCCAAGTCTGACCGTTAAAGACGTGTTACGTATTATTCAGCAAACTGCTCGTAAGGATAATTTTGTCACAACAACAGGCGACCCAGTACAGTGGGGTGCGGGCAAGTTTGATGCCTACGCGGGTCTGAAGCAGGTACTGATGGAGAAGCAAACCAATGGTATTAATGGCATAAGAGCCACTGATAGCAAGGATGCTCCTATCATTACAATGACTGGCGACCGCACCTTCAATCTCTTCCTTGCAGGTGCCAAGCAGCTCAATGTACGTGCTTTCACAATAGGCGGACAGCTTGTTCATTCGCTCTCAGCACAGGGCAATGAACTTAATATTAATGCTTCTTCTTGGAACAAAGGTATTTATCTTATCCAAGTAAATGGCAACAAGGCACAACGTATCGTTATCTATTAATAATGAGAAAGCCTTTCAATGGTTGGGAAGAAAATTAAAAACATCTTTCCAATCATTGAAAGATGCAAATATCAAATTAGTTTGGAGATACTCTTCTAAGAGTTCATTTAATTTCAAAAAGAAACCTCCTTATATATTAGTTCTTCCGTCATGAAGAAGACTCTTTATTTCAAAGAAAAGAGATAACTCAACACAAAAACAGAAGTTGGGTTAAAATTCGATATAAAAGATTAGCTTATATGCCTTTTAATCCTTACCTTTGCACAGAATAAATAATACTTATGGACTGGTTAATTGATATTTTTTCGGCAGAGAAGCAGGATACGGTAGCCCATATTATGCTATTGTATTCTATTGTCATCGCCTTGGGTATCTACCTTGGCAAAATTAAGATTGGAGGTATTTCGCTTGGCGTTACCTTTGTGTTGTTTGTGGGCATTCTTGCTGGTCACATTAAATTTACAGGACCTATCCCCGTATTGACCTTTGTACAAGACTTTGGATTGATTCTCTTCGTCTTTATGATTGGTCTTCAGGTAGGACCGGGCTTCTTTGAAAGCTTTGGTAAAGGTGGTCTCAAGCTGAATATCCTTTCGACGGTAGCAATTCTGCTCAACGTCCTCGTGATGTTTGCTTGCTACTTTATCTTCTTTGACACGAAGGACACAACAAGCCTTCCTATGATGGTTGGTACACTCTATGGTGCCGTAACCAACACCCCGGGTCTTGGTGCTGCCAATGAAGCATTGCACAGTGTCTACAAGAATGGCATGAACTTCGACATCACTTCAGGTTATGCTTGTGCTTATCCTTTGGGTGTGGTAGGTATCATCGGTGCAACAATTGCCATCCGTTATATCTGTAAAGTAAACCTCCAAGAGGAGAATGAAAAGCTGAACGAGGAAGAAGCAGAGAACCCTCATGCAAAACCTTATTCAATGTATTTGAAGGTACAGAATGCTTATATCGCAGGACGTAAGCTCAAAGAGATTTCAGAGTTCCTCAATCGTGACTTCGTTTGTACACGTCTTATGCACGATGGTGTGTTGTCACTCCCTACTTTAGAGAATGTCTTTGAATTAGGCGATGAGATTCTTGTTGTCAGTGCAGAGGGTGATGCTGCGGCTATACGCGCATTCATCGGTCCTGAGATTGAAGTAGACTGGCACGAAGAAGACCAGCCACAGCAGTTGGTTAGCCGTCGTATCGTTATTACCAATAGCAAGATTAATGGTAAGACATTGGGTGATATGCATTTCCGCTCTGTATATGGCGTGAACGTAACACGTATAAGCCGTCAGGGTATGGATCTCTTTGCTGGTCGCAACCACCGCTTTATCGTAGGTGACCGTATCATGGTTGTTGGTCCAGAGGAGAACGTAAACCGTGTTGCTGCAATCATGGGTAACTCTGAGAAGCGCCTTAATGCACCAAACATTGCTACCATCTTCGTTGGTATCATTGTTGGTATTATCTTCGGTATGTTGCCAATCGCAATTCCTCACATGCCTGTACCGATGAAGCTCGGTCTCGCAGGTGGTCCGTTGGTTATTGCAATTCTTATCGGTCGTTTCGGTTATCGTATGGGACTTGTGACCTATACAACAACGTCAGCTAACATGATGCTTCGTGAAATTGGTCTGGCGCTCTTCCTTGCCTCCGTAGGTATCAAGGCGGGTGCAACCTTCTGGGACACCGTAGTTCAGGGTGATGGTTTGAAGTATGTATACACAGGTTTCATCATTACGATTATTCCGATTCTTATCGTCGGCACCATTGCACGCCTGAAGTATAAGTTTAATTACTTCACTATCATGGGTATGCTTGCTGGAACCTATACCGATCCACCAGCATTGGCTTACGCTAACTCAATCTGTGTAGGTGAGGCTCCAGCCATAGGTTACTCAACGGTTTATCCGCTCAGTATGTTCCTTAGAATTTTCTTAGCGCAGGTAATAGTACTATTCTTCTGCCAGATTTAAGAAAGAATAAGATAAAAATATAAACGAATTTGAGGGTGTGTCAAAATGCAAATTAATAACTTGTCAACTTTCAAACTATAAGTATTTTTTTCTTTAAAGCAAAGAAAAGACCATTTCTTAACTCAAAATCGAGTACAGAAATGGTCTTTTTTAATGAATTGTTTTAAACTGTAAGATTATCAAAATGGTATTTACATTTTGACACACCCTCTAAACTTCTGTACATTTTGAAAAACGAATCCGAGTGAATCAACGAATCCAGCTCTTAATAAGCTTTCTTTTTCATTCATGATAACTTTCTTGTAGAAGATACGGTTAATTCTGTCAAGATTCATAACCATACTTTGATATAGAGATGCAAAGAGGCTCTTCCAAATTTGGAGTGATAAAGAAAGCCTACTATATCATAACGCATACAGAGAAAATATCAAAGTTCAATGCTCAAAGTTAATTGTTTAAAGCCTTAGAATTTACTTTACAAAATAAGCAAGAATATACTTGTAAAATAGCGGAAAAATCTCATTTTCAACCTTGTTTGTAACTATCAGAAAATCAATAGATTATAAAACCGTGCAAGAAAAGGTGCTTAGTAAGGGTTCAAGAGGGCGTTAGTTGGACCTTAAAAGGGCATCTTTTGCAGGCCAAAAGGGCGTTAATTGAAAGCTAATTAAGCATCTCTAATTTTTTAGCTGTGATTTTATTATTACAAAAAGGGATATTAAAGCCATCATTATTTGTCATTTACTTTATACCAATAAATAATGATTTTGCAATTTCATTAAATATAGGTATTGGAGATTATGCTGATTTTATTTACTTTTGCAGTCGTAAATCGTAAAAAATGAAAATGGCAGACCGAGTTTAATCTGCAGAAACCTGCAACTTGGTCTGATAATCTGAGTAAGTTCCATAGGTTCACTTCTCTCGCTGTGAAAGTAGGGGGTGGTGTGCCTATGAGCTAACTAACCATTTGTAATCTGAGTATATATGAACAAATCAAATTTGAACTATGAAAGGCGAGTCAGATATTACCTGTCCGCCACTCTCTTAAGTTCTTTGTTCTTATTCTCGCCCACCTACGTCCATGCTGTGTCTATGCATGAGCAGGAAGTTATAGCGGATGAGGATAAAGATGCCAAATTATCTGTAACAATTCGGGTAGTTTCCGAAGTGTCACAAGAACCGCTTATCGGTGCTGTAGTACGTTGCGAAGGAGTTTCAAATCCCTCGGTTACGGACATAGACGGTAGGTGTGTCATTAATCTCAAGCATGCCATTGACCGCATGAAACTCACGGTTTCGTACGTAGGCTATAAGGCTGTGACGAGAGTTATAAGCATTCCCGACAGCCATATGATAACCGTACAGCTGAAAGACGATTCTAAACAATTAGACAATGTCACTGTTACCGCACAGAAACGCCATACGAGTGTGTTGCAACAGTCGTCAGCCATCAGTCAGGAAGCATTAGAGAAAGGCGGTGCAACGTCCTTGGCAAAACTGCTTGAAACCATCCCCGGCGTTAGTTCTATTAGTACGGGAAACACGATTGCAAAGCCTGTTATACAAGGTATGCACAGTAGTCGTATTCTTTTGATGAACAATGGCGTACGCTTGGAAAGCCAGAGCTGGGGTGCCGACCATGCACCAGAACTTGACTATACAGGCTCAAGTATGGTTGAAGTGGTGAAGGGTGCAGAGTGTATCCGCTATGGCTTCGGTGCTATGGGTGGTGTGGTACTCTTGAACGATGCCCCCCTACCCTATGAAAACAAGAAAATCAAGGTGAATGGAAACGTCAACATGGGTTACGATACCAATGCTCGTGGCTTCAGTGGTTCGGGTACTATCGAGACAGGCTATAAGCAGTTTGGTTTGCGCCTGCATGGAATGTACACGAAGGGAGGCGACTATCGTACGGCTGACTACGTATTAAATAATACTGGATATAATACTATCAGCTTTTCAGCCTTAGCTGGTTGGCAGGGAAAGAAGCTGACAGCAACCCTTTTCTCAAGTATTTACTATCAGCGAAGTGGTATTTATTACGCCAGTAAGATATCCGACTTATCACAGTTGATAAAGCGTTTTGAATACGGACGACCTGACCCAGAGACGGTGAAACCTTTCTCCTACGAAATCAAACCGCCGTTTCAGCAGTCGCAACATGTGACGTTGAAAGGTGAACTGAAATGGGAACTTAATCCAAACCATCACCTAAATTTCACGCTATCGTTCCAAGAGAATCTCCGTCAAGAGTTCGAAAACCGAAAGAAGACACAATGGAGTTGGATTCCAATGCAGGACCTGATGCTGAAAACCTATAAGTTTGACGTACTTTGGCAAGCGAAATGGAAACTATGGAAGATGACAACTGACGCTGGTCTTTCTAACACTTACCAAACGAATTTCAACTACCCGGGCACCAAACAGCCTGCTTTTGTTCCTAACTTTGCAGCCCTCTCGATGGGTGGTTATTTCCTTCATAAGGCAGAGTTCGGTAAGTTACAGTGTGCGCTCGGTATGCGTTACGACTTCCGTGTGCTGTCGGTGAATGGCTATAGCAGCCTCAGCAACTACACCTATTACGACGATTTCAAACTCTATAGTAACTTTACGATGAGTCTTGCCACTCATTATCAGTTCAATGACAAGTGGGATGCACGTGCGAATATTGGTTGGTCATGGCGTCCACCAGATATCAACGAGCTCTATGCCATTGGCTTACAGGATGGTTCCTATTGGGTAGTAGGCAACAAGAATCTTGCCAGTGAGCGTGGTTATAAACTCGTGTTGGGAACAAAGTATAGGAATACATGGTTTTCAATAGAGCCAAGTTTCTTCTTCCAGCGTATCAATAGCTATATCTACGACCATATCGGAACAGGTAAGGACCGCTTCCATAACCATCCAAGTGGTAAGTATCCGAAGTTTATCTACGACCAAGACGATGTGAAACTCTATGGTGGTGACATCGAAGCAACCGTGAAGCCGCTGCAAGGACTGACCTTTGTCGGTAAGGGAGAATGGATGTTTGCACGCAACCTGACCCATAACGACTGGCTACCTTTCATGCCATCAGACCGTTACGGACTATCAGCCACCTACGACCTCCCACTGTCGAAGAATCATAAGTATCGTTCATTGCTGTCGCTCTCAGGTATCTATGTGACAAAGCAAACTCGCTTTGATCCCGATAAAGACCTTGTTCCTGACTCGCCACCAGCCTATTTCCTACTAAATGGTACGGCTGAGTTCCGCATCGCGTTACCGCAGAATAGAGAATTGAAGTTTATGATTGTCGGTGATAACATCCTCAACGCACTCTATAAGGAGTACACCGACCGCTTCAGATACTACGCTCATGAGCGTGGCGCAAACTTCTCTTTACGCACATTGTTTAAGTTCTAATTAGCTGAAAAAGAATATGAAACTATATAAAGACATAAGACTTTTGCTTGCCACTGCAGCGGTGGGACTTCTCTTCGGGAGTTGCTCTAATGACCAAGTAGACGATTTCTTTAAAAAGATAATACAAGCCCCTCCTTCCTCTATTGAGCGAGATGTGAAGGGACATGAGCAGATTTATGCTGTTCATGCCATCTTGAGAATGGGCTATAAAGGGGGAATGATTGGTGTTGGACCTGACGGCAACGACTCGTTGCAGGCTTATAACACCTATCATCTCGTGAGTGGTGCAACCTCTATCCCTGTCATGCAGGAGATTGATATCGCCAAGGATGACGACGGACAGATGACGATTACGACGGAGCGCGACTGCTTTGATGTGATTGCTTCAGACGATATCTACTATGGATTGGAGCTGAAATACTATGACCAAAACGGTATGCTCATCAATCATCAGTTCTCTGGTTATCCCTTCATGAAGGACAAGGAAGGATATAATGTCCCCGATGAAGACAATGCAACACTGCTGGTTCATCAGCATTTCTTCGGAATTGGCAACGCATCATTGAACAAAGCGGTGGTAGATAGTACCGCTGGCAAACGCGGACAGGAGGTGCGTGGATTGCAAATGGCATACCCACGCTCATTGGCTTCACTACCTACTTATTATGACCGATACACCTTCAAGGACAAAGGTGGAAGTATGGAAGCTGCCACAAAGTTCTCAACTTCCAACATCTATGTCCCTGATGGCTACGTTTTCGGACAGAATCAGGTGCCGTTTAACAGTGAATTGGCATGGAAAGCCATTGAGGTATCAGGTAAACCAGAGGCTTTGCAGCCTTACACCTTCGATGGAAAAAACTACCATCTCTTCAAAACGATTGACCCAATGGAGCTAAATAAGATTACTCCAGAGGTCTTTACATACGAGTATCGTGATACTGATCCTGTGGAAGAGGAACTCGGAAAGCTCTTTACAGAGGCTTATAACGACGACTTCATCGACCCAGACACAGAGTCGCCACGCCAGCGTTACGGTCATACCGTAGGACTACTTCGTCAGAAACGCAGCTTAGACTTCGGCTCTGATATGGACCGTTTGGGCTTTAAGGGTATCATGCAGTTCCACAAATCAGACATTGCTTTCCAACTACAGGTACGCATCTGCCATATTCTTAACAAGGGACAGCAGCACGTGGGAGAGTCGGAAAAGCCTGCGAAGTATTGCAATACGAACAATAGCGAGCACAGTTTCCTATGGGATTTTAACCAGTTACAACCCGGTTGGGATAGCTTTGATATTGATTATCCGCTGTCTGTTCGTGTCATAGCCAACACCAAGGACGGTGAAGACAAGTGTTTTGAAGATGTCAAGCGATTCTATCCAGCTGCCGACAAGGCACAATTATGGCGTATGCTGACACAACCACGCGACTTCTTCACACAGTACAGACAGAACGTAGTATTGATGTAAAAACGAATTGGGAAGATGAATAAGATATTCAAGAGCATTCTTTTATTATCATGCGTTGCCACACTCTTCGCCTCATGTGACGACTTCGTGTTTGGCAATGTACATGTAGATTATAATGAAAACCCCTTAGAAAGCAAGGGATTGGCACGTAGTGGCGCAGACCGTTATGTAGATAGTCTGTCGAAGGTTAAGGTCTCTGAGCAGGTGAATAACCCCGACCCAGACGGAGCTTTCAACGGTTGGGCAACCTGTTTGGCTATGTTTAAGGAGGGACACTCCCACGGTGACGGTATGATGCATGGTAACTTCGTTTATCATAACGCCCCATGGAAGCAGGAAGAGTTTGTCATCATTCACAATAATATGGCAAAATGGCCTACGGTTGAGGTGCAACGCCAAAGTACGGTGACGTATCTTGAGCAGAGCGATGGGAAGATTGGACCTGATTATATCCGTATCATTGGTGGAAAACTGAAGCGTTGGGGACTCTGTCTCTACTTCTTCGACAAAGAGGGTAAGCTGATGAACGACAATATTCTCGACCACTCTGATGAGTATCAGATATTCTTCACGGTGAGCGAGGTGGACGATAAGGGTAATCCATACGAAGTAATGGACTGCCGTGGTACGTGGAAACCAAACAAGAATAAGTTTGGTGATTGGAAGAAAGGAGGTACAGTCGATACGACACCAGTTCCTTCTCCAACCTTTGCGAATAAGACTACATGGAAGGAACGTGCCGAATTAACCCCAAAGATATTTGAATATACCTATCGAGATACGTGGATTCATAATGCAATGGCTGATGGTGCACGTGAGTTATTCAACCAACGTCTTCTCCCACCGTTGACACGTGAGGATGCAGACTGGGCTGTTGCGCCTTACGACCAAGACCGTGTAGGACTGAAGGGGCATTTCAACTTCGACATTGAAGCCGATGAGAACGATGCACTTCATCAAGAGTGGCCCTTAGAGATAACACGCCGTACAGACCCTGCAACGGGTGAAGCGGGTCGTTATACACGTCCGTCATATCTCTTGCCAAAGTTCTATCTGTCAATAAGAGTGATGAAATGCCCGAAAGGAAAAAAGGCATTGATACCGAAAGATGAGTATCTCAATCGCCATTCAACCTACGTCTTCCGCAGTCCGTTCATCTGTTCAGAGGCTTATAACCCTGACGAGCCAAAGGAGTATGGTGCTGATTCAGAATGGAAAGAGCTTTTCCGCTTTAATATCCCTATCAAGGTGTTCTGCAGTAGCTTTGACACTGACCCAACGACCATCGACCCGAACGACCCACTTTATTTCTACTTAGGTCATGAAATAGGCTTGTCTTCATTAGATGCGTTGGAGGCTTCACAGAATGTCCAGACCCACGGCATCGGTGGAGGTTCTGGTTTCGGTAACTGGTTCTTGTAACATGGTCAGAGGGAGAGGACGGAGTCGTCGCTAAGGAATCATCAATACGTCTGTAACTCACAAGCAATTCCACCGTGAAAGCTGTCCCTCCCACTGCTCACAATGATATAAACATAAAAAGAAGAAAACAAATGATACAAAAGAAGATAGCTGCATGCGTGCTTTTTAGCCTAATCCTTTTAGGTCTAAATAGCTGCACGCGTAATGAAATGCCCGTGAAGCAATCCACTTCTAAGACGAAGTTAGACCACTTGATTATCAAGGAAGTGTTCTATGTTGGGCATTATTGGTATCGTGATGTAAAGAAGTGGGGCATGAAGAACATGAACCAGATGTACAATGACGATCAGTATATCACCATCTTTAACCCTACTGATGAGGTGAAATATCTTGACGGATTGGCATTGTGTGTCAATGCTATTGAACCAAGCAAAGCCATCCAGTTCGCACCAAAAGACGATTTTGTCAATCGTTATTATGGTGCATCGGGCATTTCTTACTTCCCCGGTAAGGGCAATGACTATCCTGTGAAACCGGGGCAAACCATCATCGTTGCAAAATATGCCATCGACCACAAGGCTAAATTTGAGGCTGAATTAGAGGGCGAGGACCTGAGTATGTATGGCGGATTGAATGCCTTTTTAGACCTGAGCAAGGCTGACTTCGAATGGACAAACAGCAACTATGATCCCGGACGGAAGAACAATCCTAACGTTCCAGACATGAATGCTATCCTGACATCAACCGATGCCAGTGGCAATATTGGTCCTTCTTACGAGTTCTCTCATGTGTCTGAAAGTAATGGTATCGCACTGATAAAACTGCCTTGGACACCAGAGGAATTTAAGAAGAACTATGCCGACACGAAGGATGGCAAAGGTTATCTGCATTACATCACCGTTACCAGCAGTGCCTTCGGCGACTTCTATGCCATCGAAGTACCCTTTGAGTGCGTAATCGACTGCATCACCATCTGTCCTCGTCGTATGTTCCAAATGCGCCCAAGCAAGTTAGACAGAGGCTACAACGCCGTTACAGACGTCTCTTTCTCCAGTCTGAAACAAAGCGATTATCCCATCTCTTCTGGACTTGCATTGATGAGAAAATGGGACGGAAAGAAATTCGTGGATGACAACAACACAACTGCCGACTTTGAAGTAAAAGTCGC
>CAMUQM010000007.1 GCA_947095945.1 uncultured Prevotella sp. | reverse complement strand
GTTACTTCTGGATACTCCCTCCGCTGATGGGTATCGTTGTACAGCCGATTGTCGGAACACTCTCTGACATGACGTGGACACGCTTCGGACGTCGTATCCCTTACCTCTTCGTAGGTGCAGCCATGTCTGTCCTCGTAATGTGTCTGCTACCAAATGCAGGCTCTTTAGGTATGGCAGTCTCAACAGCTATGGTGTTTGGACTTATCTCATTGATGTTCCTCGACACAAGTATCAATATGGCTATGCAACCTTTTAAGATGTTAGTGGGAGATATGGTCAACGAGAAACAGAAGACACTCGCCTACTCTATTCAGAGTTTCCTCTGCAATGCAGGTTCTATTGCAGGCTACGTCTTCCCATTCTTCTTCACTTTCTTAGGTATCTCTAATCAGGCTCCAGCAGGTGTTGTTCCTGATTCCGTGGTCTATTCTTTCTATATCGGTGCAGCCATCCTTATCCTCTGTGTCATCTATACCACAGCCAAGGTAAAGGAGATGCCACCAAAAGAGTATGCAGAATACCATAGCGCTAAGAATACAGGTGAAACATCAAAGGCAAATATATTTACCCTCTTAAAGAATGCACCATCTACTTTCTGGAAGGTCGGTTTGGTACAGTTCTTCAGCTGGTTTGCCTTTATGTATATGTGGACTTACACCAACGGAACCGTGGCAGCTAACTGCTGGGGTGTAGATATGCTTGCGCATGATGCCACTATGTCAAAGGGTTATCAAGAAGCTGGCAACTGGGTAGGAATTCTATTTGCTGTACAAGCTATCGGCTCAGTGCTTTGGGCGATGGTTCTTCCACAATTCAAGAACCGCAAGTTGGCATACGCATTCTCTCTCATCTTAGGCGCCGTTGGTTTTGTCCTCGCAGCTTTCGTACACGATCAGTATATGATGTTTGTCCCATTCCTCCTCATCGGATGTGCTTGGGCAGCCATATTGGCAATGCCATTTGCCTTTGTTACTAATGCACTCGAGGGTTATGGTCACATGGGAGCTTATCTCGGACTCTTCAACGGAACCATCTGCATTCCACAGATTATCGCTGCTGCTTTTGGCGGAGTGATATTTCAGATGGTTGGATCCGTACAAAGTAATATGATGATTGTAGCAGGCGTTTCCCTCTTCCTCGGCGCAATATCCGTTGGAATCATCAAGGTACGCCGTCCTGCAGAACAAGGGTAACAATAACTTTTTTATAATCTCTCTGAATTTAAGGGTGTGCAGAAAAGTGTTTCAGCACACCTTTTTCTTTTCTACAAAACACTTTCTACACCTCTTATCACCCAACGAAATAAGCCTTTTCTATCTACGACTTACTACCACTCTACCCTCGCCATCGTATTATTTTCATGAAAATAAATATTTTTCTTCATGAAAATAAATATTTCTTCTCACGTAAATAAATATTTATCACCATGAAAAGAAATGATAAACTACAGAGAAATCAATGTCAATAAAGCATTTATGTCCTATGCACATAAACGGCTATCAACAGCTAACAAACATCCTCTTACGAGTTCACAATTCGTAATTTACAAGTATTATAGTCCCAATCACAAAATTCGTTTACCATTTCTAACGACTGTGCTACAACCCAGCACAAATCGTGCTTGGCGTGCGCACCATTGGTGCTGAGTACCAACACGCAAGCAAAATACCATTAGAAAGCTGCGCAAAGCAGGTTTTATCTATACTTATAGCGCGATAGTTTATTAGCCATAAACTATCAACAATTTACCATCATGCAAACGATTGCATAAAAATTGATATAAATCATGTAAAAGGGTATTGCTTTTTCTGATTAATATTCTTATCTTTGACGAAAAATAACTATCCCAACTCTATGAACATACAGTTTCACATTGACTACCAGACCTACTATGGACAAGATCTTGTCCTAAATATTATTACAGGTCAACACAACGGGGCTATAGAGGCCTCACAGTATAGAATGCGCACATCTGACGGCTACCACTGGGAGGTGGAAGTGAAGAAGGATGCAAAGCCCGGAACGCATATCGAATATTTCTACAGTATTCTCTGTGGTGATAACGAACAGCGAAAAGAATGGGGTGTCATGAACCATCGTCTTGACTTTGACACAGAACGCAGTCTGAATTACCGTGTTTACGACCATTGGAGCGATATTCCTGATAACGCTTATCTCTATACTTCAGCTATCACTGATTGTGTTGCTGGTAAGAAATTGGTCAAAGGTAAGCTCAACAACTATAACAAGGCTGTTACGCTGAAGGTTCGTGCGCCACAGTTAGGTGCTACGGATGAGCTTTTCCTTGTAGGTGCTGAGCCTGCATTAGGTGCTTGGAACGTGAAGAAGGCATTGAAGATGGTACAGCACAACATCAACGAGTGGAGCTATACCTTAGATGCTACAAAACTTGCTGGCGACCAACTTGAAGTGAAGTTCTTCATCAAGAGTAATGATAGCAACGAGAACCTTGTATGGGAGTACAGCGACAACCGCACGCTGACATTGCCGACAATGGATGAAGGCGACATCGTTGTATATGAGTTGGCAGAGGCTGCTTTCCCACTCCCTGCCATTCGTGTTGCAGGAACTTTGGTACCAGTATTCTCGCTTCGTTCGGAAAC
Organism: uncultured Prevotella sp.; assembly: GCA_947095945.1. Taxonomy (GTDB): domain Bacteria; phylum Bacteroidota; class Bacteroidia; order Bacteroidales; family Bacteroidaceae; genus Prevotella. The sequence continues at coordinate 23,415 of CAMUQM010000007.1, read as the reverse complement.
AAGCTTCGGTATCGGTGACTTTGGCGATCTGAAGAAGATGGTTGACTGGGTGAGTATGACTAATCAGCGTGCGCTGCAGATTCTCCCTATCAACGATACAACAATCACACACACTTGGACAGACTCTTATCCATATAGCTGTATCTCTATCTTTGCCCTCCATCCACAGTATGTCGACCTTACGGCACTGCCTGCATTGAAGGACAAGAAACAGAGTGAGAAGTTTGAGAAGCTACGCAAAGAGCTCAACGCGCTACCACAGATTGACTATGAGCGTGTGAATGATGCGAAGAATGAATATCTCCATCTGCTTTTTGAACAGGAAGGTGGAAAGGTGCTCGAAAGCAGTGCCTTTAAGACATTCTTTGCTGAGACAGAGAAATGGCTCGTACCATACGCACAGTATTCATATATGAGAGACAAGTTCGGAACAGCCGACTTCTCTCACTGGCCTGACCATAAGCAATGGGATGAGGCTGACCGCAAGGCTTTGTCTAACCCTAAGGACAAGGCTTATAAAGAGGTAGCCTTCTTCTATTACGTACAGTTCGTGTTGAGCACTCAGCTGAAAGCAGTACACGAATACGCACAAGCACATAAGATTATCCTCAAGGGTGACATTCCTATCGGTGTTAATCGCTATGGCTGTGACGTATGGACAGAGCCACGCTACTTCAACCTTAACGGTCAGGCAGGTGCTCCACCTGATGACTTCTCAGTAAATGGTCAGAACTGGGGCTTCCCTACTTACAACTGGGATGAGATGATAAAGGACGGTTGCCAGTGGTGGGTAAACCGCTTCCAGAACATGGCTCAATACTTTGATGCTTATCGCATCGACCACGTTCTCGGCTTCTTCCGCATCTGGGAGATTCCTATTCATTCGGTTCACGGTCTGCTTGGTCAGTTCGCTCCAGCTCTCGGTATGAGCCGTGAGGAGATTGAAGGCTATGGTCTGCACTGGCAGGAGGAACTCTTTACAGAGCCTTTCATTGCCGACTGGGTGCTCGACCGTATCTTCCGTGAACACGCTGATGAAGTAAGACAGAAATATGTTGAACACGTATGGGGCGACAGATATAAGATGCGTTCAGCGTATGATACACAGCGAAAGGTTGAGAAAGCATTTGCTGGTAAGAACTCTGATGTTGACATCTGGTTGCGTGACGGACTTTACGCATTAATCAGCAATGTTCTCTTCGTTCGTGACCACAAGGACTCAAACCGCTTCCATCCACGTATCTGCGTACAATTCGACTTCATTTACGAGAGTCTCTACGATAGCGACAAGGCTATATTCAACAAGCTCTACAACGATTACTACTATCGTCGCAACAACCAGTTCTGGTATCAGGAGGCTATGAAGAAGTTGCCTAAGTTGGTGAATGCGACCCGTATGCTTGTCTGTGCAGAAGACTTAGGAATGGTTCCTGATTGTGTGGCATGGGTGATGAACGAGCTACGCATCCTCAGCCTTGAAATCCAGAGCATGCCAAAGGACCCAAAAGTACGCTTCGGTCATCTTGGAGAAAACCCATACCGCAGTGTCAGCACCATCTCAACACATGACATGGCAACCCTACGCCAGTGGTGGGATGAAGACTGGGAACGTGCGCAGGATTACTTCAATAGTATGCTACATCGTGGTGGTCCAGCACCTCACCCACTACCCGGTTGGTTAGCAAGAGACGTCATAAGCCGTCACCTGACATCACCAAGTATACTCTGCATCCTCGGTATTCAGGACTGGATGAGCATTGACGAGGAACTCCGTTTGGCTGACCCTAATGCCGAGCGAATCAATGTTCCAGCCAATCCAAAGCATTACTGGCGTTACCGTATGCACGTTAGCATTGAGGACTTGATGAAGAACAAGGCTTTCAATGAACAAATAACCGACCTTCTCTATCAGGCTGGTCGATAAAAAGAATAGGTGATGATGGATATTATAAATTATTATAACTATCCATCATCACCTAATATTAAACACCTAACACCCAACACCTATCACCCAATTCATCATCACCCAACATTCAACACCCAACACCTAACATTCAACACCCAACACCCATCACCCAATGAAAATAAAATATAAGCTTGCAGCATCTGTTGCTGCTTTCATACTCTCACAGAATGTTGCAGCACAGCAGCGATTCAACGAGATGTCCTATTCTCCAAGTGAGACAACCTTCCGTCTTAATGCTCCCTCTAAGCCAACGCTACGCCTTTATGAGGCAGGACGAGGTGGGAAAGCCTATAAGAAGGTGAAACTTACGCAGAGTGGCGATAACACTTGGACTGCTACTGTGAAGGGAGACCTCAAAGGTAAGTTTTATACTTTCGATATCGGACGTGGCGAAACACCGGGTGTCTTTGCCAAAGCGGTTGGCTGTAATGGCGGTCGTGGTGCCGTTATCGACATGAAGGAAACCAACCCAACAGGCTGGGAGAGCGATCGTCGCGTTCCAACCAAGAGTCCGGCAGACCTTGTTATCTATGAGTTGCATCATCGTGACTTCTCTATTGATCCCTCATCGGGCTTGATGCACAAGGGTAAATACCTCGCCCTGACAGAGCAGAAGGCTATTGACCACTTGAAGAAGTTGGGTATTAACGCTGTACATATCCTCCCATCGTTCGACTTTGCTTCAATAGATGAATCCAAGCCAGACGTACCACAGTATAATTGGGGCTATGATCCATTGAACTATAACGTACCAGAGGGAAGCTATTCGTATGATGCGAACCTGCCAACACGTCGTATCACGGAGTTCAAACAAATGGTACAGGCATTGCATAAGGCGGGTATCAGAGTTATCCTCGACGTTGTTTACAACCATACTTTCGACCTTGCAAATAGCAACTTTGAGCGCACTTATCCTAAGGCTTACTATCGATACAACGCTGATGGTACGCCATCAAACGGCTCGGGATGTGGCAATGAGACGGCAAGTGAGCGCCCTTTGATGCGTGATTATATGCTGGAGTCAATGAAATACTGGGTAAACGAGTATCATATTGATGGTTTCCGTGTAGACCTTATGGGTGTGCATGACATCCAGACAATGAACGATATTCGCCGTGAACTCAATACTATTGACCCAGAGATATTCGTTTATGGCGAGGGATGGAGCGCTGGTTCTTGTGCTTATCCACACGAGAAGCTGGCTATGAAGGCTGCTGTTCCACAGATGCCGGGCATTGCAGCCTTCTCTGATGACATCCGTGATGCATTGCGTGGACCATTCTCTGACGACCACAAACCCGGTTTCCTTGGTGGTGTTACAGGCTTGGAAGAAAGTCTGAAAGCGGGTATTGCGGGTATGATTGAGCATCCACAAGTAGACTATTCAAAGGTAAACTATTCTAAGAAGCCCTATGCCCTTGAGCCTACTCAGATGATTTCTTACGTCAGTTGTCACGATGATATGTGTCTCGTTGACCGTTTAAAAGCATCTATTCCAGAGGCAGAATACGATGAGAATGAGCTGATTCGTCTGAATCTTCTTGCCCAGACAGCTATCTTCACATCACAGGGTGTGCCCTTTATGCTCGCTGGTGAGGAGATGCTTCGTAACAAGAAAGGTGTGCATAACTCATTTAATTCACCTGACAGTATCAACCACCTTGATTGGAATAACCTCAAGACTTATCCACAGGTATTCAAGTATTATAGTGGACTCATCAATCTTCGTAAGGCACACCCAGCTTTCCGAATGGGCAAAGCCGACCTCGTTCGCAAGCATCTTGAGTTCCTTCCTGTACAAGACTGTCTGGTTGCTTTCCATCTGAAAGACCATGCTGGTGGTGACAAGTGGAAGAATATTTACGTTATCCTCAATGCCAACAAAGAGCTTCGCACTGTCAACATCCCTAAGGGTCAGTACACTCTTGTATGTGCAAACGGCGAAGTGAATGAAGCTGGATTAGGCAAGATGGAAGGTGGAGAGGTAATGGTTGATGGCCAGTCAGCCCTTATCCTACACGATTAAGAAGCTAACTTTTTTCCCACTTCTCCCTCAATGAGAAAAGTGCTGACCATTCTGTAGATTATTAATAGCTGTTAGGAATATTGGGCTTATTGGTCCTATTAGGCAAATAAGGCTAATAAGCCCAATACCACAGCAGAATAAATTACCTAAAATGAACCGCAAACAAATAACCAACTATCCTAATCTTCCCCTCTTTCAAAAGAGCTGGAAGATTCTTTTATTCTTACTTCTTTTATCAAATCCTATGACCGCTCAGAATAGTACGGCAACTCAAAAGAAAGCCAATAACCGCACAGCTACTCCCAACGTAACCCGCATTGACCCTACCAACTGGTACGCTGATATGCAAGACCCAACGTTACAACTAATGGTATATGGCAAAGATATCAAGTTTGCGGACGTAACAACAGACTATCCCAACGTAAAAATTGATTCGCTCGTACGCCTTGATTCCCCTAATTATCTCCTTGTTTATCTTAACTTAAAAGGAGCAAAAGCGGGTGATATAACCCTTACTTTCGCTAATAAGAATGGAAAAAAGACAACGAAGAAATTCCAATTAAAGGAGCGTGAGATGGCTGGAACAGAGCGTAAAGGCTTCGACATCTCAGATGTTCTTTATATGCTGATGCCCGACCGTTTTGCTAACGGAAACCCTAAGAACGATGTAATCAAAGGAATGGAAGACCAACTCTGCGACCGCAACGAGCCAAGTCTCCGACACGGTGGCGACCTCGAAGGACTCCGTCAGCACCTCGATTACTTCACAAACCTTGGTGTCACAGCCCTTTGGTTTACGCCAGTATTAGAGAATGATCGCCCTGCTGACGATGGCAAATACAGCACCTACCACGGCTACGCCACAACAGACTACTATCATGTTGATCCTCGCTTCGGTACCAATGAAGAGTACAAGGCACTCATTGACGAATGTCATAAGAAGGGACTAAAGGTGGTAATGGATATGATTTTCAACCATTGCGGTGACTATCATCCTTGGGCTAAGGGTACACGTGTTGATGAAAACGGCAAGACAATTAAAGACTATCCATCAAAAGACTGGTTTAATAGCCCTAACTATGCGCTGCAAACGAGCTACAAGCTCACCCCAGTTCTCGACCCATACGCCAGCAAGGTGGATATGGCTGAGACCGTTGACGGATGGTTTGTATCGTCAATGCCCGACCTCAACCAGCGCAATCCACACGTTATCAAGTATCTGATTCAGAATTCTATTTGGTGGATTGAGACCGTAGGTATCGACGGAATCCGCATGGATACTTATCCTTACGCTGACCGTCAGGCAATGGCAGAATGGATGAAGGTTCTCGATAAAGAATACCCTAACTTCAACACCGTTGGCGAAACATGGGTAACAGAACCTGCTTACACAGCAGCTTGGCAGAAAGACAGCAAACTATCTGACGTCAACAGCTATCTGAAAACCGTAATGGACTTCGCCTTCTTCGACCGTCTTTCACAGGCAAAGAACGAGGAAACAGATGATTGGTGGAAGGGCTGGAACCGCATTTACAACTCTCTCTGTTATGATTATCTCTATACAGACCCATCTTCTGTGATGGCATTCGTCGAGAATCACGATACAGACCGATATCTTGGTAACAGTAAGGATTCAACAGCATTGAAGCAGGCTTACGCCCTCTTGCTGACAATGAAGCGTATCCCACAGCTCTACTATGGCACAGAGATTCTGATGAACGGTACAAAGGAGAAGACCGATGGCAATGTACGTCAGGACTTCCCGGGTGGTTTCCCTAACGACAAGATCAATAAGTTCACACGTGAAGGCCGTACCAAAGTCGAGAATGCAATGTTTGATTGGACCAGCCGTCTGCTCCATTGGCGACAGAACAACGATGTAATCATCAACGGTAGTCAGACACAATTCATTCCTCATCGTGGTGTTTACATCCTTGCTCGTCAACATAATGGCAAGACAGTTCTTACTATTCTCAATGGTAAGAAGGCTGACAACCAAGTCGACGTAGCCCGCTATGCCGAGGTGATAGGCTCACACACCACCGCAACCGATGTCCTCACAGGTGCTACCATAGACCTTACAAAGAACATTCCATTGGGACAGCGACAAGCAATGGTACTTAGCTTTTAAGTCAACGCTTTGACTTTACGCTCAAAGCGTAACATATACTTTACACAAAACAACAAAGGCTATCGAAACACCCGATAGCCTTTGTTGTTTCTATTGACTAAATCAGAATGTGATGGTCATACCCAAAGAGAGGGCTGTCTTCCCTTGATAGATGCGACCATATTCCTCATCATCGCCAAAGATTTTGAAAAGATTCTGCCGCACCTGCCCATAGATTCCGAACGTCTCACTAAAGTTATAGCGCACACCTGCTTGCAAACCACCCGTCCGCAAGCCGACAGAAGCACCACTATAAATATCCAGTACCGATGGTAGTTTCAGCACTTCAGCCCAATGATAGTTACCCATTAGGCTGAGATCATAGCCCAATAAGAAATTATTATGCCCCTCATCGTGCTTTTTCACATTGACATAAGTTATCTGTCCGCCTATTGATATAAAGTCACTGAGCGCATAATCACTGCCAATCTCAAAGCCCGACTTACCCCCAACATTGGCATAACCAGCATAAACTTTCACATCTCCTTCTCCGTCCCATGCCTGTGCCTGTGCGCTACGAGGAACACAAAGCAGGCAGACAAGCAACAGAAGCCATTGGCAGAAACAGTGTTCCACTACACATTTCATCATCTTCATAACTCGATTACTTTATTGTGTACTTTGTAATAGCAAACACTTTACGACGCTCACCTGTCTTAGAATTCTTCACCACCTGCGTTCCATAGACGAGGAAGTTATCGCCATACCAGTGCTGAGAGTTAGAATAACGCATCTTCTTTACATCCTCGTCATCGTTATCTGTCTCCATAATCTCCGATGTACGGTCCTGAATAACATTCCCATCAGCATTTCTGAAGAGTTTTGAAACCAGTCGGTTCTTATCAGCAAAGAGCAGATTGACATTCGTCCCCTTCAGACTTGCTGACACAAAACGCTTCACATACATCGGCATTATACGTGGCTCCATTGGGAAACATTCATCCCATAGCAGATTGCCTGCTGCATCAAACTTTGCAAGGACAGCGTGCGTATAGTTATAACCTGCAAAGGTTGTCATCGTTACATAACCAACACAGACCGTACGGTAAACTGGATAAAATGCCTCACCCAGATAGAAGTAATCCTTACCATCCGTCATAATACGGTGCGAAGCCATCAGATACTTCAGCGAATATTCCTTACCTGCCTTCTCAGCCTTTTCCTTTTTGCGCTCAATTTTCGCCTGCTTACGGTCGCTCATATACTCCGTAAAGTTCTTTAGCTTCAAGAAGTTGTAGAACTTGATATTATTAAATCTATCGTCTTTAAGCTCTGAGAAGAAGATACCTTCCGCCCCACCTTTCTTCGACTTTGAGTAAGTTCCGGTAACAAAGAACTTGTTGCCAGCCTTTGAAACCGATACCGAGATGATACGTTCGGCAATATCAGCTGTAAGATTGTTTGCGCCTAACTGATTGCCCTGCATATCCATACGAACCAGATAGACGTCGGTCTCAACCCTTACCAGTGCATAGATAGTATTGTCGATCACGGTGTTTTCAAGAACAAAGATATTCTTATCCTTTACTTTCGGGAAATGGATATCGGCAAAACGACTATTACCCGTCTTCAGGTCAATGATGCCAATGCGGTCTAATTTCTTCTGCGTTGAGCTAAAGATAACAGCCCCTTTGTCAACAATCAGGTTTCTCATTGTTCCCTTTCGGGTATATTCTCCATCTGTAGTGGTTATTTTTCGTGTTGCAGGGTTGAAAGCAACAATCATAAACGTACCATCCTTCTCACGCAAGACAGTATAGAGCACACCGCCTTCAACCACATCCGAATAGAAATACATACCCTTGTCAATCAGTACCGAATCAGTACTTACCAGTTTCATCGCCGTTGAATAAAACTCAGTCTTGAAGTAACGCTTACCCTCATTGCTCTCCTTGGCAAACGACTGAACGACCAGTCCTTTGTCTTCTACGGGTAACACTATCTGATATTCATAATCAGCACGGTGGGGATACTCAATTCTTCCCGTCACCTGAGCCGTCATACTCATCACCTGAGAGCACAACGCAATAACGCATAATAGCAGAATTCTCATATGACTTTATATTTATATTAATTATTAGTGTAGTCTTTATGCCTTTAGAACTTCCATAAAGTTCTATACGATATATAATTTCAGATACACATCTTCACTTTTAAAAGCTCAGCTTACTTCGTACAAAAGTATTCATTTTATGTTGAAGAATATAAAATAAATACGTCTATTGTTTACTTTTGTTTCCTTATTTATTCCAAAGTATCTCTAAAATAATTCTTTGAAAAATAGTTATGTATTAAAGTCGTCTATATCCTTAACCTCTATATAATCGTGGAAATCTCCACGTATCATACCTTTTTGTTGGTGGTCCTTCAGCATGGCGATAAGACTATCCCAAAACCCTTTTACGTTGCAAAGTGTTACCTTCTTGTGATGATAACCGATAGTAGCTGCAGCAGCAACAGTAAACACTTCGTCTATTGTTCCTATGCCACCAGGAAGCGCATAGAACTCATCAGAACGTTCCATAATGATTGCCTTGCGGTCAGAGAGATTCTCACAGGGAATTTCAACGTCAACATAAGAACTTACCCTACGTCCTTCTTCCATGATACGAGGAATAACTCCGATAGTGCGTCCACCAGCTTCATGTACCGACTTACCGATACATTCCATCAAACCGCTATTGCCTCCACCATAGACAAGAGTGTGTCCATTCTCTCCAATCCATCGTCCCAACTCTTCCGCTGCACGGAAGTAGTCGGGTTCAATGTTATTGTTTGCCGAACAAAATACTGCTATATTCATTCTGTTCTATTACTATTCTCCTAAGAGTTTAGCTGCCATTTCGCGTCCTAAGCGATTGCATTCTTCCTTAATCTCTGGAGTAAGTGCCTGTTTCATCTCTACTGGCTCGCCCACCTTCTCAAAGTGGAGATGCTTCTCATTCCATTCACCGATAGCTGCAACAGCTTTTGATGCCCATGAGTAAGAACCAAACCAACCGATAAGATGATTCTTGATATCGCGATTAGCAACCTCCTGCAAGAGCACATCCATCTCATGATAGAGTCCTGCATTATAGGTAGGAGCACCAACAATCAAGCCACGGAAGCGGAAAATGTCCTGAAGTATGTAGCTGTGGTGGGTCTTAGAAACGTTGTATAGGCGGATATTCTTTACACCAGCGAGAGATGCTGAACGTGCAATCTGTTCTGCCATACGCTCTGTGTTACCATACATTGTACCATAGCAAATAACCAAACCCGGCTCTGTTTCGTACTTAGACATACGGTCATACAGTCCGATAACTTTGTCAACATACTTGTGCCATACTGGTCCATGAGTAGAGCAGATATAGTCGATATGGATACCAGCAAGCTTCTTCAATGCGTTCTGAACAGGTGTTCCATACTTTCCAACGATGTTAGAATAGTAACGAATCATCTCCAACCAGCACCAATCTGTATCAATCTCCTGATCGATGAAACCGCCATTTAATGCGCCAAAGCAGCCAAAAGCATCACCAGTAAAGAGATGAGTAACTTCACCTTTACAAAGTGTCATCATCGTCTCAGGCCAATGAACCATTGGAGTCATAAAGAACTGCAAGGTATGATTACCTAAGTTCAACTCCTCGCCATTCTTAACTTCTAACGTATTTTCCTTGACACCATAGAATCCTGACATCATGTCAAAGGTCTTCTTGTTACCGATAACCTGAATGTTAGGATAATATTTTCGCAGCAAAGCGAGTGATCCAGAGTGATCAGGCTCCATATGGTTGATAACCAAGTAATCAATCTGTCGGTCGCCCAACACCTCACGAAGCTTCTCAATAAACTGTGTAAAGAAGTCTACTTCTACTGTATCAATAAGACAAACCTTCTCATCATCAATAAGATAAGAGTTATAGCTAACGCCATAAGGCAGCGGCCATAATCCCTCAAAGAGGTTCTTATTACGGTCGTTAACACCTACGTAATAAACTTTATTGGCAATTTCAATCATTTTTATTTTTGAATTTATGTAGTTTCTTTTTAAAGCTAATTGGGCTTATTAGGCTAATTGAGCTTATTAGGCAAATAAGACTAATTATAAAGCCCCCTCTTGCATCTTCTCACCAAACTCCTTGCTGACATAGTTGAAGATATCCTTGCAGCAATCTGCTGAGAACGCCAAAGCATAGTTGATGAGTTTATCCCATTGTTCCTCTGTCAAGCCTCTTTCAAGGTCAGCACGGGTAATTCCATGCTTTAACATACCGAAGATGAAGCCCGCATTAAAGTTATCACCAGCACCAATTGTACTGACAACATCAGTATCAAGTACTGGATAAGACTTCTTTAATTCCTTTCCACTGCGCACCTCCACAGGCTGACTTCCCTGTGTATAGATAAACTGCTTGCAATAGAAAGATATCTCCGCATTATAAACCTTATCGGCATCTTCCTTCTTGTATAGCGTAGCAAAGTCTTCGTGACTACCGCGTACGATATCAGCATAATCGAGGTTTTCAATCAGATTTGGCGTAATCTTAATAACCTCATCCTTATGTGCCGGACGGAAATTAACATCATAGTAGATGATTGCACCACGTGAACGAGCATAATCGAGCAGCCCTACTACCTGTGGACGAATCACCGGATTCACCGCATAGAAAGAACTAAAAAGTACGATATCATCGGGCTGTATATCAGGGAAAGTAAAATCTAACTGATCGTGTGGATGATCCTTGTAGAAGATATACTCTGCATCATTCTTCTCATTGAGGAAAGCTAACGATACTGGCGACTTAGAATCAGGGAAGGTTGAAACATTGTCAGCATTCACACCATTGTTCTTCAAGAAATCAATAATGTATTTTCCGACATGGTCGTTACCTGCTTCCGAAATAAAAGAAGCATAGACTCCGCAACGTCCTAACGATGTAATGGCGTTAAAGGTAGATCCTCCCGGAACTGCCTCAACTGGTTTATTATCTTTAAAAATGATGTCTAAAACGGTTTCACCTATACCTATTACTTTCCGCATTTTATTGTGAATTATGTTGTGTCTTACTTTAGTTGTGCAAATATACTGAATTTTAGGCGGATTTCAAAATGAATTGGGTTCTTTTTTCTTTGTCCATTAAAGTCTATTACTTTTCATTCTTTTTTCTTAATTTTGCACCTTATGACAAGTTACCAAACAGCAGTCTTGGAAAATGGACTACGCATCATAGCCCTTCCAGCGACCTCACCAGTGGTCTATTGTGGCTATCAACTCAACGTCGGGACTGCCAATGAGCTGCCTAATGAGGAGGGGATAGCTCATTTCTGTGAGCATGTTACTTTTAAAGGCACCACTCGCCGCAAGGCAATAGACGTCATCCACTGTCTCGAACAAGTGGGAGGCGACCTCAATGCCTTTACGACTAAGACTGATACTGTTTATTACTCCGCAATTTTGAAGGACCATCTCCCACGAGCGATAGACCTTCTTACAGACATCGTTTTCCATAGTGTCTACCCTCAAAAGGAAATTAACAAGGAGGTGGAAGTTATCTGTGACGAAATAGAATCCTATAATGATAGCCCTGCAGAGTTGATTTATGACGAGTTTGAAAACATCCTCTTCCGTGGACACCCTTTAGGGCATAGTATTCTTGGTACGGCAGAACGTGTCAGAAAGTTCACTACTGAAGATGCACTTCGCTTCACACAAAAGCACTATCAACCGATGAATTCGGTGTTTTTTGCCTATGGCGACATTGATTTTGATCATTTGCTTAGGCTTTTAGAGAAAGAAAATGGTTCGAAGGTAAAGTCAAAGGGTGAAACAGAAAAGCCTACAGGAATTGCACTTCCTGCATTGAGTGAATATCAGCCTCAGATGGCTAAGATAGACAAGCAAACCCATCAGGCTCATGTAATGATTGGTAATCGTGCTTATAGCATCCACGACAAACGACGTATGGCACTCTATCTACTGAACAACATCTTAGGCGGACCGGGCATGAGTGCTCGCCTCAACCTTGCGCTACGCGAACGTCGAGGACTCGTCTATACGGTTGATAGTTCTATGGTAAGCTACTCTTCAACAGGCATTTGGGCTATTTATTTTGGTTGTGATGCCGATGACTTGGACGAATGTATGCGCCTTGTCCGTGCTGAACTTGACCGGTTTATGTCTGATCCATTGACGGCAGACGAACTGTCAATAGCTAAACAGCAGATAAAAGGGCAGATTGGTATCGCTTGTGACAACCGAGAAAACCTTGCTTTAGACTTTGGTAAGGGCTTCCTTCACTATGGTTGGAAGAAGGATATCACCGCACTTTATCATAACATTGATGCCATTACGGCTGAAGAGGTACAAGCTGTTGCACGAGAACTCTTCCCAGAAGAACGACTAACAAAGTTGATTTACGTATAAATAATATTATTTTTACCTACGTAACAAGTGCTTTTGGCACGATTATTTCTGTAAAAATCAACAGGAATAGACATAGAAAAAGATAACAAATAATAAAGATTGTAGGATAATGAAAGCAAACATTGAACGTACAGACAAAAAGAGAATTGTCATCGTTGGCGGTGGACTTGGAGGCTTGGAATTAGCTTTCAAATTGACAGGCGATGATTACCAAGTTGTTTTGGTTGATAAAAACAATTATCACCAATTTCCTCCATTGATTTATCAGATTGCTTCGGGTGGTCTTGAACCAAGCAGTATCTCCTTTCCTTTCCGTCGTCTTTTCCAAGGACGTAAGGACTTTTTCTTCCGAATGGCAGAGGTAAAGTCGGTGAATTCGGCAAAAAAGACTATCAACACGACAGTGGGCGAGATAGAATACGATTATCTTGTATTAGCATTTGGTGCAAAGACAAACTTCTTCGGAAATAAAGATATCGAGGCTACTACACTCCCGATGAAATCGGTCAGTGAGGCTATGAGACTCCGTAACACTATCCTGAATAATCTTGAACTCGCTTTGACAGAGGAAGATCCTGTACGCAAACAAGCCTTGATGAATATTGTCGTTGTAGGAGGTGGTGCATCGGGCGTAGAGATTGCTGGTGCTGTGGCTGAAATGAAGAAGCATATCATAGCACGTGATTATCCTGACCTTGATTCTTCACAAATGCACATCTATCTTGTGAATGCAGGCGACCGCCTTCTTGCAGGTATGGACCCTATTTCGTCAAAGCGAGCAGAACGCAATCTAAAAGACCTGCACGTGCATATTCGTCAACCGCAATTTGCTACTGAATATAAGGATGGAATATTGAAAACAAGTGCAGGCTTAGAGATTCCTTCGCAGACAGTTATTTGGGTAAGTGGCATTTGTGCAAACACGATAGAGGGCTTCCCTGCAGAAAGTATCGGTCACGCAGGTAGATTCCTTACCGACCGTTTTTGTCGTGTGAAAGGTGTAAAAGATATCTATGCTATCGGAGATCTAAGCCTTGTAGAGGGCGATAAGGAATACCCACTCGGTCATCCGCAGTTAGCACAGGTAGCAATGCAGCAGGCAAAGACCGTTGCAAAGAACTTCAAAGCCATATATAAAGGTAAAGAGCAAAAGCCTTTTAAATATAAAAACCTCGGTGTAATGGCCACAATTGGACGTAACCACGCTGTTGCAGAAATCTCAGGAAAGAAGTTTGGTGGCTTTCCTGCTTGGGCATTGTGGCTCGTTGTTCACCTCCGTTCTATCCTTGGTGTAAAGAACAAGACGTTTATACTACTCAACTGGATTTGGAATTATATTAATTATAAGCAGAGTCTTCGTTTGATTTTGAAGGCGAAATAAATACGTTCTTCCTTATATCAGCGAATAATCTCTTTACTCTTCCCCTATTGGTTTCTAAAGATTAACCAATAGGGGAAGAATTGTTTATAACATAAAATAGACTATTATCACTTTATTTGAAGCCTAATTAATCTTTAAAGGATCGTTATATATCATTTAATTTATCACCAACTTAATACTTATATATCGATTTTTCCCGAATTATTTTCATGAAAAAAAATATTTCTTTTCATGAAGAAAAATATTTATTGTCGTGAAGAAAAATATTTTTTGTCGTGAAAATAATTTATTGTGTGTCGTTTCTTGTACTGCATAAGGATATTTACGAAAGGTGTAGGAAGCCTTAAAATGATGTTCAAAAATGTCTGTTTGTGGTTAATGCATTATCTTTTTAATGGATGAACAGCGTATTAGGTTAGTATTATGAATTTGATAATATTTGACGTTATTTGCTTTGCAGTTTTATCAATTTACGTTACCTTTGCACGAAACATAAATCAAAAACGTAATATCTATTAAACAATGAAGCATAAAATCGGTAACATTTTGGCTGCGGGCTTTGCTGTTGTTGGACTCGCTGCATTGGCAAGTTGTGCAGGAGAGAAGTTCCACGTGACAGGTTCTATTGCTAATGCTAAGGATTCTTTGCTCTACTTTGAGCATAACGGTCTCAACGGATTCTCTACTGTTGACTCAGTAAAACTCGATGAAAAGGGCACTTTTTCGTTCTCAAGTGATAAGGTTGACAACCCCGAGTTCTATCGTCTTCGCATTGCTGGGCAGATTATCAACATCGGTATCGACTCTACTGAGACTGTTGATGTAAAGGCTACTTATCCACAAATGGCTACCGATTACACGGTGACAGGTTCTTATGAGAATGAGAAAATTAAGGAGTTAGCACTGAAGCAGATTAACTTACAGGCACGTTGCCAGTCTATCCTTGCAGAACGTCCAGACCTTGCTGACTCAATTATCACCGTCTTGATGAGCGACTATAAGCAGGATGTATCACGCAACTATATCTTTAAGGAGCCAATGCGTGCTTATAGCTACTTTGCTTTGTTCCAGTATATTGTCATTGGTAATCAGGCACATTTAATATTTGATCCATCCAGAGACATGGCTGATAATAAAGTATTTGGTGCAGTAGCAACGAGTTGGGACACTTATTATCCGGGGGCAGAACGTACACAAAACCTCCATAATATCACCATTAAGGGTATGAAGGACGAGCGTATTGTGAAAGCACAGAATCAGCCAGTAGAGTTGGAAGCAAAGGAATTGGGTGTAGTTGACCTTCCATTGCGTGACAACAAAGGCATAGAACGTCATCTTACTGATTTGAAAGGTAAGGTTGTCTTACTCGACTTCCATGTCTTTGCCGCAAAGGGTTCTACTGAATACATTATGCAGTTGCGTGAACTTTATAATAAGTATCGTGACCGCGGTTTCGAAATCTACATGGTTTCATTAGATGATAATGCCCATTTCTGGAAGGAACAGGTCGCTAATCTGCCTTGGATTAATGTTTATGACGACACAGGCATCAGTAGAGCGTATACAGCTCCAGCACAGTCTTTCCCTATCATTTACCTTATTGATCGTGGTAATAACATCGTGAAGAATCCTTCACAGATTCAGAATCTTGAGCAAGAGATTGCAAGCTTGCTGTAACAGTTGAACCTTGTAAGAGCTTAATTAGTTCGTTTACATCGTATAAAGCGATTATAAAGCATAATAAAAGAGGGATGTGACACGTCCCTCTTTTATTTTAATGATTAACCAAATGCTAATACGAAAGTCTGTTCTTTCTATATTATTAATTCCAGAAGTTGTCGTCTAACTTTTCTTCTACAGCCTGTTCTATATCGTCTTCAAGGTTGCAGAAGAAGTCAATGCCAGTACGGTGCTGAAGCTCTTTTATAGTAATAAATTCGGTCTTACTTTTTTTATAGTGAGGAGACCAAATACCGAGGGCTCGATAGGTTTTTGTTTTTTTGTCGTAGGCAAGCAGTGCCATATAGAAGAATTTAGGTACGATGCCAGGGAACTTAGGTACAACAGACTTGCCCTCTTTCTCTGCCATTTCTATTAAATCAGTTTGCTTACAGATATACTCTTCTTTATCGATAGTAGCCCCTTTCACAACATAGAGCGTATCACATTTGCCAGTCCATATACGTACCTTATCTTCAAGTATCTGCCATACACCACCATTGTGTCCTTGTATTTGAGGTTGCATGTTACTTAAATAGAATGTTTGGACATTCTGTTCGGTTGAGTAACGTCTGTCATTTGATGGGCAAAGGTGTCCACGAGTAAAACCACTTCCTGAATAGTCTTTGAGAGAAGTCTGTTCGTTCTCTGGGATGTCTGGATCTGGTTTAAACTTATTATGTCGTGGGGCATTTTTCTGTAGGAGAATATCATACATTTGATAACAAGACCAACGGTTTGCTTTAAGATTAACATCCCACTCTAATGAGTAGTTAACCAATCTTCCTCGTGCTCCTTCCGTGGTATAATGGGTAACTTCGTAGGTTTTATTTGTACCTTGATAAAAACGTGGGAACTCCAAGCGCCATCCCTCAGGATTCCTTTTTAAGTCATCCTCCGTATTACGATTGGCATTCTTGTTTGTTGGGTCTGGCGTTGGGGTAGGAGTGGAGTCCTCGGTTATTGTATATTCAATCTGAGAAAAGAGGAAGTCCTTCGAAACCGTTTCATTTTTAGGATAGATTTTGATACCAACTCCTTTGATTATTCGAGTACTATCAATGGTTTCACCCATGATGTAGGTATGTACTTCGCCACGTTTAGTAGTGATGGTAATTGTCTGTTTCTTGTTTTGTGCTGTAGCTGCTGCGCTAAGGAAGAATAATATCAAAATAAAAATATTCTTTTTCATATTTAATCATCTTTTAGTTTAGGTTGTTATTATTGTCTGTACTCCATAGATTAGGCTTTGCGCATCCGCTTTCCCAAGTATTACCAGAACCGTGATCTTGATCTGCAAAGTTAATATTTTTTTTACACATATAGATCAAATGAAGTAGAATGTTTCATTGTGTAATAGATTTTGCACATGATAGGGTAGAATATGATACCTACTATTGCATGAAATGAAAAAAGGGACACATGCCGTGTCCCTTTTTCATTTAACAACCAATGTCGTTATATATTGTTCTGTTCAAGCACTGATAATTGATCAGTCCTTATGTAGATTCTCTATGTAGAATATTCTGCATTACGTTTTTGTACGCTTATTCTTTCACAATC
The DNA here is from genome assembly GCA_947095945.1 of uncultured Prevotella sp. Lineage (GTDB taxonomy): Bacteria > Bacteroidota > Bacteroidia > Bacteroidales > Bacteroidaceae > Prevotella. The sequence goes on along the minus strand of CAMUQM010000007.1, from coordinate 6,178 downwards.
ATGCAGACTGCGTATGCAGCCATACCTTCTTCACGTCCAACGAAACCCATATGTTCAGAAGTAGTAGCTTTAATAGATACGGCATCAATGTCACAGCCGATAATCTCTGCCAGACATTCGCACATAGCAGGGATATGTGGGTTTATCTTTGGGCGTTCTGCACATACGGTTGCATCAATGTTTCCTACACGATAGCCCTTTGTCGCCAAGAGGTCAATGGTCTTGCGGAGGATGACCTTTGAGTCCATGTCTAACGTGTCTGCAGAAGTGTCGGGGAAGTGATAACCTATATCTCGCATATTGGCGGCACCGAGTAAGGCATCACAGATGGCGTGAATGAGTACGTCAGCATCACTGTGTCCGAGGAGTCCGAGGGTATGCTCAATCTTGATACCACCTAAGTATAGGTCTCTTCCTTCAACGAGTTTGTGTACATCGTATCCCATTCCTACACGGTAAGATGGGATAGGTTGAGTAGAATCGGTCATATTCTTATATAAGGAGAACCTTCCTAATACCCTGCAAAGGAGGGGAATGTCTTTACTAAAAGATAAGCAGAAGGTTGGTTGAGAGTTAATGCTTAATAATTAATGAACGAGGTAAGATGCAGATAACCAAGTAATTTCTAATAACCTCCCATTCGGTTCTCCCCTCCTTCGGAGGGGCTGGGGGAGGTCTTTATCTTCTCTTAAACAAATCCTTGATTCCATCCATATCAAACGAGAGAGAGAAGCGGAGGGTCTGATCAAGTGGGTTGTTCTTGGCTGTTGCAATGACATAACCTGCATCCAATGCAAAGACATTCATTTTGAAACCTGCACCTACAGTAAAGTACTTACGATTACCTTTATTCTCACTTTCATGGTGATATCCGGCACGGAGTGAGAACTTGTCATTATAGGTATATTCTGCACCTAAGCTCCACTGTATTTCCTGTAACTCCTCTGAAGCACCATTAGGCGCATCACCGAAGCTCTTGAAGATACCAGAGATAGACGATACATCATAGTATTCTTTCTGAAGGCGGTTATCATAATCAACCTGTGATTCGTCTGCCTTGCGCTTTGGATAGGTAGGAACCAGCAACTTGTTGGCATCAGCAGCAATGGTAAAACGGTTGAACTCATCAATAGGAATCATCAACGAAGCACCTAAACGAAGGTTGGTTGGAATGAACTCAGAACGATTGTCACCACCGAAGGTAATCTTTGAACCGATGTTAGAGATATTCATACCTAAACCTAACTGGCACTCACGCTCACCAATATTGATATAGTTCTGATAATAGCAAGACAAGTCGGCAGCAAAGGCAGACCCCGGTGCAGTATCATCTGTATAATTATAAGTAAGGTCAGAGTAAATCCAACGTACTGCTGCACCCAAAGAGAAATGCTCACTTAACATCAGAGAGTAGGCAACGTCCATAGACATCTCGTAAGGGTTTATGGTCATGTTAGAGCCGTCTGTCATCTGCACTTCACCCAAAGAGAAGTAACGCATAGAAGCAGATACAGCACTATAATCACCGATACGATAGTAACCTGCAAGGTAAGCCAAGTCAATGTCGCTCACCAACTGGCGGAGCCAAGGAGTATAGTTCAAAGAAACACCAGCACGAGAAATATTAAAAGGGTATTTAGCTGGGTTCCAATACTGTGAGTTCACATCTGGATCGGTGGCTGCACCAACGTCACCCATACCTGCAGCACGTGCATCAGGAGCGATAGACTGTGAGGTAACTGACGTATTAACTGGGTTAAAGATATCCTTCTTTTCCTGTGCAAAAACGGCTGACGAAGCGAGCACTGTCAGTGAGAGGATGGCTATACGAAGCTTATTAATCATTCTGTTTTAATTGGGTTGCTTGTTAATTGTTTCTATATGGATTGAAACGTTCTTCTTCTGTTATTTATTGTCTAATATAATCAGTTTCTTAGCTTTCGACACCTTTGTGGCACCATTGCTACTGAGGCGTACTCGATAGAGGTAAACACCCGTTTGGAGTTTTGCGCCATTCTCAACGGTAAGGTCCCAGTTGGCTGTAATGGCATTGCCCGATGCGACACCAGTTTCACTGCGATGCCATAGCAGTCGTCCGCTCATATCGAATACTTCAATGTCGATATCCACATCTGAACCAATGTAGTTGTGGGTAACAATGAATGTTGTCTCTGTCTTGGCAGGGTTCTTAGAGGCGTTGACACTGTATATTTCTGGTGCAAGTCCCTTAACAACCTTGAACTGAAGTGTGACGGTTGATGGGTTATTCTGTATGTCCCATGCACGGAACTGGAGTGTATGTGGACCTTCTGAAAGTTCAGGTAGGCTGAAGCCTGTTGTACCTGAAGTATAGCTACCGAAGTCATATCGGAAGTTATCATTTAAGATATAGGTCTGTGTCAACTTACCATCTATGGTCAACTGCATGTCATGTCCGATACCATTGCCTGAGGCGTTGATACCATCTTTATCTGTTATCTGTGCAAAGAAGTAAGGTGTGCTGTTGACTTCACCACCATTGACAAAGGAAGGAGAATTGAGATAAGCATAGATAGACGGACCGATAGAGTCGTTGTATACAATCTCAGAGCCATCAATTGTGAAGCCCTCTTCATGTCCTTGTGCCATGAGGGTATGGGTGTCATTAATAGCAGATAGATTCATCAAGCCTGTACCTGCGGCATAGTTGATGTCACGTGGCACAGCAAAGGTGAATGTAAACTCACCGTTCTTGATGCTGTCAGTACCATTGTAGAGCACTTTCTGGCGGTCATAATATTGAAAGGCAGTCTTAGATGTCTCCTCTTGTTTCTTACAGGTGATAAGCTCCTTGGTATCACGCACGGTAGCATTGAGTAGTCCCTTGAAGTCTGTCTGCTTGCTGCCGTTCTGTACTATGTGTCCTTTGACTGTTACTATTGAGCCACCTTTGAGTACGACAGAACCTGTTGTACTTGGTGTTTGTCCGTTAATTGTCTCCACCTTAACCTCCAGTGTTGGGAGATTCAGAGAGAGGGCTGGGTCACCCAACAGGGCATATTGCAGCTTATTAGGTGTGAGGTCGCTGTTAGAGTTAATCAACTCACACTTTGCCAAACGCTGTGCTTCGCCTAATGTGGTTGGCTTTCCATTGGTAAAACTTAGTACATGCTTTAGGAAGGCTGTATTAATAGCCTTGTTATAATAAGCATATACCGTACGGGTAGTACCCCAAAAAGCAACGGATCCACCCTTCTTATTTAACATTGCTGCTTCACCGATAGTAGGAATAGTACCATCGTATGGCATGATGTCACAGCTGGCGGTAATCCAAAGTGGAAGATTAGCATTGGTAAAGTTGGCAAAGTCGTTGAGGCGGAGTACTGCTTCATGTGAAATCTGATCTTCCTTTCCGTGACCAGCATAATCCATGATAAGTGCACCCTGTGCCTGTTGTTGCTTAATAATAGTACTTACCTCTGGGTAGCTATGACCTATAGCAGAAGAGGTGCGAGCATAAGCATCCCACATAACTTTCTTTACCTGATAGCTTGGGTAAAGTCCCATGATGGTCTCAGCAGTCTCGTTGACATCATGCATGTGGAGGTTATTGTTACCATCATCACCCATGAACATAAGAACATTCTCCCAACTTCCACCATTCTTGTTCTCAGCATAGTTGATAGTCTTATCGACTAATATCTTTGCATCTGATATGTCTGTAACTGGGAAGCGGCCCACTCCGAGGTCTTCTTTATCACGTCTTAGTAAGTCGCCACCTTCACCATCGTCCATCAATGTAAACCAACCGTCATTGATATAGCAGTCGGTCTCGCTGAATGAGTTCTCACTTTCGTATGCAAGAAGATAGTCGTCAGGGTTAAGGTTACGGCACGCACTGGTTACCATACGGTTATCCCATACGCAATCACCAAAGAGTAAGAGCGACTGTGGGAGGTTTGTAGTGTTAGCACGATCGTAAAGCATCTTCATGTAACGACGATAAGCCATAGCATCAGGAGTTCCACTTGAGAACTCATTATAAAGTTCGTCTGCTGGAACGATGCGTACGGAGATATTGTCGTGTGTACGATGGAAGTCTGCTAAGCGTTCTGCCTGCTTCAATAACTTCTGGCTTGTCGGAATAATAATAACCATGTTGACAGGCTCATGAGCATGAAGGTCCTGATTGGTTATATTATAAACGTATTCTGGTGTAGGGAATGAAGCCTTCAAAGAAGGGGCTGGAGCAGGAGTTGGGTAGGTCATAATGAGGTGGTCAAGGCGTGCTGGACCACCTGATGTCGTCGTTAGTTTGATGCTGTCAACAGCATGGAGGGTGTTGAGCGTATAAGTTCTAACCTCTTCATAACCTTTATCGAAAGATTCTTGAGGTGTGATTCTAATGTCGCCAAGACGCTGACCATTAGCTTCTACCTTTACAATAGAAGAATAAGTACCTGTTGTGACTGCTACTGTTAGTCTTGCACTTGTAGCACGTGCTTTGTTAGGCAAGGTGAAAACTTTTCCTTCGTTTAGTTTTAAAGGAGTCTCTTCAAAGAGGTTTCGTCCACCATGATACCAACTGAAATTGTCCACCTCATGCAGACTATGATAGTCACCGGCAGATGGATAGAAGCTATTTAGGAAAGTTGTACTGTCTGCAATAGCTGCAGGAGCACTATTATTGTCCTCTGTCAGGAAATAATAACCATAGTTGGAATAAGGGTTACGGATTCTTTTTACCGACGTATTGCTTTCCCAACTGACTGGACCACGAGCATAGAAAAGTCGCCTACCATTGCTATTATAGGTAGGAACCTCCTTCAAATCATCATGTGAAGTGACGTGGTCTTCCGTTAGAACTTCCTTCTGTAGGTTACCCCCATAGCCATAGATTTTAACCTTGTCAATGTTAGAGAAGCCCGCACGACGGATAAGGTCATTGGTTAGCTGATAGATGCCGTTAGCTGGAACACGTATCTTTGCCCACTTTCCGCTGGCAAGAACAGAGTGGTCTGCATAGCGATTAGCAGCTGCAGATGCCGTTACACCTCCAGCACGAGTAGCAAGAGCTTTTGTCTTGATCTTCTTAGGACGAGAGGTAAGGGCTATCATGAAGCTAACGAGGAACTGCTTTTTACCATTGCGCTGAACGATTGGTGTCAAAGATATCTCTAATACGCCACGTTTGCGTTCCACAGTCATCTGCTGATGTATCTCAGGTAATGTTGGTGGGACAATAGTTGTCAGTGCATTATAACGTTCAATGTCAGCCTTGCTCATATCAATGAATTCCGGGTAGCGTATCTCCAAATCGTAGGTAGAGTCAGCATATTGCTCACCTACAGGGATAGCATAGCGAAACTGTGGCAATAGTGAGTCTATTGTCACATCCTTTACAGTTAGATTAAAGAATCTTTGCTGTTGAGCTGATAGTTTGATACAACCCAACAGAAGAATGAAGCAGAGTATTGCTGAGCGTTTCGTCATCAGCTTGTTGATTCCTTTCGTCATTTTATTTAAGTATTCCTCCTTAAGTCTTTTTGTCAGTTATGCCCTCTATTCGGTTTGATTATTTGAGTTTCAGTGCATTTATTTGCAATTAAAGTCGAGGACTTTTCTTTCCTCTAAATATCCTTCCAGATGGTCGTTGATATGAACTGGTCCACAACCTGATGGACAACCAGTGTAGATAATGTCGCCAGTCTTGAGGGTGAAGTAGCGACTAATGTAACTGATGATTTCATCTACTTTGTATAACATGTCACTTGTGCATCCCTCTTGCACTGTCTGTCCGTTGATATCAAGATGGAAGCGGAGTCGTTGTACATCAAGGAACTTATCCTTTGACACCCATTCTCCTAAAGCAGCTGAACCATCAAAACCTTTGCAGAGGTCCCATGGTAGACCCTGTGCCCTTAACTTTTTCTGTAACTCGCGTGCAGTGAAGTCAATGCCTACAGTTACCGCATCGTAGTATCTATGAGCAAATCGCATAGAGATAGTCTTTCCCAATCGACAGATACGCACTACAAGTTCCGTTTCATATTCAATCGTTCCCAAGTCATCGGGAATGAAGAAAGGCTTTTTATCTTTCAGTAGGGCAGAGTCTGCCTTAGTGAAGATAACAGGTCCTTCCTTTGTAGATAACGTTTCGTTTAGCGATTTATTATGTTTGGCATAATTCATGCCGACT
>CAMUQM010000006.1 GCA_947095945.1 uncultured Prevotella sp. | reverse complement strand
AGCACGACCTTGCCAAGGTCGGGGTCGCGAGTTCGAGCCTCGTTTGCCGCTCTTTTTTAGAGAAACATACATAGCAACTTCTTTATGAATTTATATTTGCGATATTTCGATAGTGAAGTATTAGTGCATAATGTTGAGGAAGCTTTAGATTTTCTAAGCTCTATTCCTGACATTCAGCTTACTCCTGATTTGGAAGATGATATTAGAAATTATGCTTCCAACGATGTTTTTTATCCAAAACGTTATAAAGTACGCCCTCGTGTTTATTTTATTGTTATTAAGACAGAGGCTGCGACTATGATGGATTTTAAGCAGAAAAAAGCTCTTCGTCCAGTAGTTGATGGAATTGTACGTAAGGACAATCCTGCTATTATGCATCTCAATGAAGAACGTGAAGGATGGTATGAAGGCGAACTTGATTTCAAGCGTGTTGTTCTAATCCCTACTTCTGGTAAACATGAATATCGTGATACTCATTTTGTTGCACAGTGCAAGGCTGTTTCTGGGTGGGATTGTTACAATCGTATCGTTGAGTATTTGAAGGATAGGGTTGACAATAGAAGTCAGTTCCCATCTGCTAAAGGTAAGAATTTTAAGTTTAGATATTTAGGTATGTGGAAGTAATTCCACATGCCTTTTTGTTATTACTTTCTTATGAATAAAGTAATGTTAATTGGTAATGTTGGTCGTGAGCCTGAGATAAAATATTATGAGGCTGACCAGTGTGTTGCATCTTTTACATTGGCAACAACAGAGCGTGGTTATACGCTTCCAAATGGTACAACGGTACCCGATCATACTGATTGGCATAATATAGTTCTCTTTAAGGCATTGGCTAAGTATGCCGAGAAATATATTCATAAGGGCGATAAACTTTACATTGAGGGACGTGTGCGTTATCGTACTTATGATGATAAGAAAGGTATGCGTCGATATGTTACAGAGATTTACGGTGATAACCTTGAGTGGCTTTCTGCTTCCCGTAAAACTGAGAGTGTGTCTGGAGAGAAGGTAGACGAAAATACTACTGAAGCTACAGATAAATCTAATTTACCTTTTTAATGGATAGTTTTTTAGTAGATCTTTCTTCTTATATAAGTGTTAATCCAATAGATTTCAGTGTTGTTATTGCATTTCTATTGGCTGTATCTCTACTATTCTTGTCTGGTTTTGCAAGTGCATCGGAGATAGCTTTTTTCAGTTTATCTCCAACAGATATAGAGTCACTTGACCCAGATAAAAATACTTCAGACAGACTTATCCAGCAGTTAAGAGATGATAGTGAGCGTACTTTGGCAACAATTCTTATTACGAATAATCTTGTTAATGTAGCAATTATCATGCTGTGTAATTATATCTTTTCCAGTTTGTTTACTTTTGGAGAAGAGTGGTTGCAGTTCCTTTGTGTAACAATTTTATTGACTTTTCTACTCTTACTTTTTGGTGAGATTATTCCGAAGGTTTATAGCAGAAGGAACCCTTTGGCTTTCTGTAGAAATGGTGTAAAGGGTATAGTGTTTTTCCGTAGACTATTTTGGCCTATAGAAACTGTATTGTTGAAAAGTGGTGCTTTTGCAGAGAAGGTGATGCAGAAAGAGAATCGCCAGTTGTCAGTTGATGACCTTGAACAGGCTTTAGAGTTGACAGACAAGAATGATATCAAGGATGAACAGGGTATGCTTCAGGGTATTATACGTTTCGGTGATGAGACTGCTAAAGAGGTGATGACTTCTCGTCAGGATATTGTCGATTTGGATATTCGTTGTTCGTATGAAGATGTCTTGAAGTGCATTGTGGATAATAACTACTCTCGTATTCCTGTTTATCAAGATAATCAAGATAACATGCGTGGTGTACTTTATATAAAAGATCTTTTACCACACCTGTCTAAGTCAACAAATTTTAGATGGCAGAGTTTGATTCGTCCACCTTATTTTGTACCAGAGACGAAGAAGATTGATGACCTCTTACGTGATTTCCAAGAGAATAAGGTTCACATTGCTATTGTAGTTGACGAGTTTGGTGGTACAAGTGGTATTGTAACACTGGAGGATATTCTTGAGGAGATTGTAGGTGAGATTAATGATGAGTTTGATGAAGAGGAGCGTAACTATACTAAGTTAGGTTCTAATATCTATATCTTTGAGGGAAAAACTCTTTTAAAAGATTTCTCAAAGATTCTCAATCTTCCTGATGACGAATTTGATGAGATAGAAGGTGATGCTGATTCTTTGGCAGGTCTTCTTTTAGAGATTAAAGGTGATTTCCCTGCTGTGCATGAGATGCTGATATATAAGAACTATAAGTTTGAGGTCTTGGCTATAGAAGAACGTCGTATTAGTAAAGTTAAGGTTACTGTCTGTGGTACGGATAACGAATGATGCAGAGGGTAAGATTTCTATTGGCTTGTTGGAGATTGAAAGAGGACGACAGGCTGAAAAAGAAGGCGTGTATCGACTTCTAACAGAGATGTTAGGCTATGAGCCTTTGTTAGAACATAATGAGGATGGTAAACCGATTATAGAAGATTATCATATTAGTATTTCTCATACTCTTGGCTATGTAGCTGTCATTCTTTCTCGTGAATATGAAGTAGGCATTGATGTAGAATACGTTTCTGATAGGGTAAATCGGATATCATCACGTTTTCTGAGAGATGATGAAGTTTTTACGGATATAATAGATATTCTTACCGCTTGGTGTGCTAAGGAAACTATGTATAAGCTCTTTTCTTCTGAGCATTTATCTTTAAAGGATATTAAAGTTAATCCACATTCAAGATTAATAACCAATTTAAGACGTAACCTCACGCTTGAATTTAAATGCGAATGTACCTCAAGGTATATTCTTACTTATACTTGGTATTAAGTATATTCTATTCCCTCTTTCCTGCATATATTAATCGGATATAATTGTTCTCTTGTGATTAAAGATGCATATTATATTACAAAAATATTCATTATGCAGTAAAAAATATTTAAATAATAAGTTTAATTTGATGTTTGACTTGCTTTTTATTTTCATTTTACTTATATTTGTATCAGTCATTTAGCGGATAACACAATATATTTACCAATTAGTCTAATTAACAGGAGGCAATGAACATGAAAGAAAACAGAACACAAGAATTCTTCGAAGATTATGATTTCGAGAATCAAAGCAGTCAAGAGCGCACCGATGTAGAACAAATGCTTGGTGGTGAGATTTGGTACAACTAAGTTGTATGCGTATTAGATTATATATTTTATAACTGATTTTAGAACGCACTAAAAACTCATTGAGTTTTAAGTGCGTTCTTTTGTTTGCACTATTATCAAAACTTTAACTTACCATGCTATAACTCTATGATAGGGGTATTCAGTAATTTTCTAACTGCCTACTTCCCAGTTTGATATATTATTTGTACCTTTACATACCCCCCGAACGACCCATCACGGCAGAAATGGGAGAAATACTTTTTTAAAAAAATCATTGTTAAGATACAAAATATTTCTGACATAACACTAACTTTGCCCTTTACAGAGTTCGATTATTTACAAACTTATCGGATAGCTTTGCAAAAAGCGAACTTGGTCGCATTCATTCCCAGCTCCCACTTAAGGAGTTGGCAGCAGAGTATACAAATCGCAATCGTAAGAGTAAGCGTGGGGAAAAACCTTCTTTCGGCAGGAGGAGAATTTGCCCTTATGTTCCTCAAGTCATACACAGATCTCTCAGACGATGGCTTTTGATAGAGCTGCTCAACGGAAGCATTCACATGCAGATATTCTGTGGCGTGCTGACAGACCCTTCCAACCCCATCAAGGATGGGAAGATTATCAGTGCTATACGCAACCATCTTGCCAGATTCCTCGATATAGACAGCTTTCAATGCATATTGTACGACAAATGAAAAGACAACCTTAAGGATAAGGACCTGTGCCTAACGGATGCAACTTGTTATGAGAACTACTTGCGTTTCCCGACAGACATTAAACTGCTTTGGGAGTGTTGCCAATGGCTTCACAACTTGTCTACGAGAGCAAATCTTGTCAGAACGTGTTCCAAGAAGCAAGTATAATGATATTTGTCAAGGTTAGACTTGTGTACGCCAAGCAACGCAAGCACACAGCATCATCCACACGAAAGCTTAAGAGAAGATTTCTGAAACTTCTCTCCAAGCTTCTTTCTCAATAGAAGTATCTCTGCAAATTGTATAGCCCCGGTATCAGCTTATCGGTAGAACAGGAAAAGTGTCTCTTCGCTGTGCGTGCCGTATATCTCCAACAGTCAGACTTATTTTCTGGCAAGGAAGTTTACACCGTATCGTCAGCATCAATCGTCCCTACCTCCGTCCCATTGTCAGAGGCAAGGAAAACAAGCGTGTGGAGTTTGGGGTAAAAGTCAACAACATATAGATTGACGGCATATCATTTATAGAACACCACTCCTTTGAGGCTTTCAACGGGCATTCGTCTTAAGCAGTGTATTGAGTGTCAAAAATCGCTATCAGTAATTAAATTATATTTAACAAAAGGTTACTACTCTTTTTCGGAATCCATATGGCAAATGCTACCATTCTTGCTATAAGGCAGATGGCTCAGAGCATGAAGAAGGCAGCTTAATAAAAAGGATATTTTGTAGATTAATTGGGCAATGTGGAAGGGATAGGTGTGCCCATACATCTCGTTATTTGAGAGTTTTAACTGAAAAGAAATTAACTGAATATCCCTATGTAGAATGATAAAAATCATCTTCGACAATTTATAAGATGTTTTTCTGCATCATTGACGTTTTTTTCGTACATTTGCAGTATAATAATAATTTTAGAAGTATTTGGGGATAAACCATATATGGAATCATTAAGAGAGATATTTAGAATCGGTAAAGGCCCATCGAGTAGTCATACGATGGGACCACAGCGCGCAGCAATTATCTTTGCAGAGCGTCATCCTGAAGCATCAAGATTTGAAGTTACATTGTATGGTAGTTTGGCTGCTACCGGTAAGGGGCACATGACAGACAAGGCTATTATTGACGTTTTAAAGCAAGTAGCGCCAGTTGAGATAGTATGGGAGCCAGATTATTTCTTACCTTATCACCCTAATGGTATATTGTTTCGTGCCTATAATAACGGTCAGGACTTATTAGATGAATGGACTGTGTATAGCGTTGGTGGCGGTGCACTGTCAGAAGGAAAGGGAACAGATGACTATTTTCATAAGGAATCTGTTTATGATATGCATACCCTTCATGATATCCAGACATGGTGTGAGCATCATGGACGTGGCTACTGGGAGTATGTAAAGCAGTGCGAGGGTGAAGATCTTTGGGACTATCTTCGTGAGGTTTGGAAAACAATGCAGACAGCTGTTGAGCGTGGTCTTGATAGTGAAGGTGCCTTACCTGGCCCATTGAATCTTGCTCGCAAAGCACCAAACTATTTTATAAAGGCACGTGGATATAAGCCTTCTTTACAGAGTCGAGGAATGGTATATTCATACGCTTTAGCAGTTAGTGAGGAGAATGCCTCTGGTGGAACTATTGTTACAGCACCAACTTGTGGTGCCTGTGGTGTTGTTCCAGCAGTTCTCTATCATCTGTCAAAAGGACATGATTTTTCAGAAACAAAGATATTGCACGCACTTGCAACAGCAGGTCTCTTTGGTAATATTGTAAAATATAACGCTTCTATCTCTGGCGCAGAAGTAGGTTGTCAGGGAGAGGTTGGTGTAGCTTGTGCGATGGCATCAGCTGCTTCTTGTCAGTTGTTCGGTGGTAGTCCTTCTCAGATTGAGTATGCTGCAGAAATGGGCTTAGAGCATCACTTGGGTATGACATGTGATCCTGTGTGTGGCTTGGTGCAGATTCCTTGTATTGAACGCAATGCTTTCGCTGCTTGTCGTGCATTAGATGCTCAACTTTATGCATCGTTCAGTGATGGTAGCCACCGAGTTTCATTCGATCGTGTTGTAGAGGTGATGAAGCAGACTGGACATGATATCCCATCGCTTTATAAGGAAACAAGTGCTGGTGGATTGGCAAAGGATTATCAAATGTAGTTACTATCAATATATTGTATTTCATAGTACTTTCCAACAACACTATGTCAGTCTGATTCCATCTGATAAGGAAGTATATATATATTCTAAAAGCCAAGTAAACACGTTACCAGCCAATGGTAAAAGCGATTACTGATTATTATTTTATAAAATAAGAATGATTAAAGACTTCTTAAGTATAAGGTAGTAATGAATCTTTGACTATTCATTAAGTATAGAAGATAAGGAGTCTTTCAATATGCAAGTACTTTTTTGATAATCTTACAGTTTGAAATAACCCAACATGAAAAGACCATTACAAAACTCGGTTTGAGTAAAGTAATGGTCTTTTCTTTGTGTTTTAAAAATCCTACTTATAGATTAAAAGTTGTCAAGTTTACAATTTGTGTGTCTCTACACATCCTTCGTAAAACTTCTAAAATCTATTAACTATTTCCTCTGGTGTGACAAGTTCTTGCTCGCCAGTAGTCATATTTTTCAGCGTTATCTTACCTTCTTGCATCTCAGTTTCACCTGCAAGGGCAACAAAACCAATGTTCTTTGCGTTGGCGTAGCTCATCTGTTTCTTCATCTTAGCCTTATCAGGGAACATTTCTGTGCGGATACCCGCCTTTCGTGCAGCTGCTACAATAGGCAGACAGTAAGCTGTTTCCTCCTCACCGAAATTGATAAAGAGAAGCTGTGTACCCTGTACGCTCTCCTTAGGGTAAAGGTCAAGCGTGTTAAGAACATCATAGATGCGGTCAGCACCGAAACTAATTCCGACACCAGAGATACCCGGCATACCAAAGATACCGGTAAGATTATCATAACGACCACCACCAGTAATAGAACCAATCTGTACATCAAGAGCCTTTACCTCAAAGATAGCGCCAGTGTAATAGTTCAATCCACGTGCTAAGGTGAGATCAAGCTGTATCTCATTGTTCAGTCCTGAATTCTTCAAGTTGTCAAGAATGAAGCGAGTTTCTTCAACACCTTTCAAACCTGTTTCGCTCTCCTTCAGAACTTCAGCAATAACATCAAGTTTCTCTTCATTGGTTCCTTCTAACTTAATGATAGGCTGCAACTTCTCTATTGCTTCCTCAGAAATGCCATTACTACGCAACTCTTCGTTAACGTTGTCAAGTCCTATCTTATCAAGTTTGTCGATAGCAACGGTAATGTCAACAATCTTCTCCTTCTCACCAATCACTTCTGCAATACCTGTGAGAATCTTTCTATTGTTAATCTTTATCTGTACACGGATGCCAAATTCGGTAAATACAGTATCAATAATCTGCATCAACTCTACCTCATTTAGCAATGAATCAGAACCAACAACATCGGCATCACACTGATAAAACTCACGATAACGACCTTTTTGTGGGCGGTCAGCACGCCATACTGGTTGTATCTGATAGCGTTTGAAAGGCAACTGCAACTCATCACGATGCATCACAACGTAACGAGCAAAAGGCACTGTAAGATCATAACGCAAACCTTTCTCACAGAGTTTTGTCTGCATCTTAAGTGTATTGCGCTCCTTAAGTTCGTCATCACTAACAGACTTCAAGTAGTCTCCAGAATTCAGAATCTTAAAAAGAAGTTTATCACCTTCTTCGCCATACTTACCCATCAGTGTCTGTAACGTCTCCATAGAAGGGGTCTCTATCTGCTGAAAGCCATAGAGAGCATAGACACGCTTGATAGTATCAAATATGTAGTTTCGTTTTGCCATCTCATCAGGTCCGAAATCACGTGTACCCTTTGGGATGGAAGGTTTGTTTGCCATTTATCTTTTATTTATGTTTTTACGGATAAAAAAGTTAGGCTGTGATAACCGAATATAAGTTTTTCAGAATGCTTATAGTCGTCAGTCACAGCCTAAAAAGTATTATAAAACTATCGTTTGCTCACGGTCAGGACCAACAGAGATAACACCGATACGGGTCTCAAGATAGTTCTCAAGGAAAGCTACATAGTCACGGAACTCCTGTGGGAATTCATCCTGTGACTTGCACTTTGTCATATCTTTCTTCCAACCACGGAAATCTTTATAGATTGGCTTAACATTATCAATCTCGTAAGGGAAGTCCTTTGTCTTCGTACCATCTGGCAACTCATATGCAACACAAGCCTTGATGGTTTCGAAGCTATCAAGAACATCACTCTTCATCATGATAAGCTCGGTTACACCATTTACCATTACAGAGTAGCGAAGCTGAACAAGATCAATCCAACCACAACGACGCTCACGTCCAGTAACAGCTCCATACTCATGACCGAGGTCACGAATATTCTTTCCTGTTTCGTCAAACAACTCTGTTGGGAACGGACCAGCACCAACACGAGTACAGTAAGCCTTCATGATGCCGTAAACATTACCCACTTTGTTAGGACCAATTCCAAGTCCAGTACAAGCACCTGCACAAACAGTATTTGAAGATGTTACGAATGGATAAGAACCAAAGTCTACATCCAACATTGTTCCTTGTGCACCTTCGCAAAGGATATGTTTGCCCTCACGAAGAAGGTGATTAATTTCATTTTCAGAGTCAACAAACTTAAACTCCTTCATGTAAGCAATGCCTTCCATCCAAAGTTTCTCGGTTTCTTCTAAACCTTCAAAGTCTGTCCAGCCAAGTGCTGCAAGCATCTTCATGTGACGTTCCTTGTGAGCTGCATACTTACTTTCAAAGTTACAAAGGATATCACCAACACGTAGACCATTACGGCTAATCTTGTCGGTGTAGGTAGGTCCAATTCCTTTACCTGTTGTTCCGACCTTATCCTTACCCTTTGCTGCTTCGTAAGCACGATCAAGGATACGATGTGTAGGCATAATAAGGTGTGCCTTCTTTGAGATATGCAGACGCTCCTTTAATGGGTGTCCACTCTTCTCAAGGTCTTTTGCCTCACCCATGAAGAGATCTGGAGCCAAAACCACTCCATTACCAATAATGTTAACTTTTCCACCTTGGAAGATGCCTGATGGTATAGAACGTAGCACGTACTTCTGACCTTCGAACTCAAGAGTATGCCCTGCATTCGGACCTCCTTGGAAACGAGCTACTACATCGTAGCGTGGTGTAAGCACATCTACAACCTTACCTTTTCCTTCATCACCCCATTGGAGACCCAATAGGACGTCTACTTTACCAGTGTTCATTTGCTTTTATGTGAGTTTTTAACTTGTTTCTGAGTAAGAAACTTGCTTCTCTGACGCGATAAGGCTGCCTGACAGCGTGAGCATATTCCATATATATATAAGGAGAAACCATCTCGTCGGAAGCGGTGGAACTTTGTGTTCTTAATAGCATCCGCAATCTCTGGGGAATCAACCTCTGTCACTGTTCCGCATAGCGTACAAATCTGATGAATATGATCTTCATTGTTATAACATGCCTCATACTTGGTTTGCCCAATGAAACGATGTCTTACAACGAGGCGCAATTCTATGAAAAGACGCATCGTATTATAAAGCGTGGCGCGCGAAACTCGAAAGTTACTCTCTTCAAGTGCTACCCCAAGTTCATCCAAGGAAAAATGCTCTCCCATGTCATACACCGCATCCAAAATGGCATACCGCTCTGATGTCTTGCGATAATTGTTAGCTTCGAGGTATTCATCCAGAATATCTCGAACTCTTTTTTTGACTATATCTTTAGTCACAGCTTACTGATTAAATTCGCACAAAGTTACCATTTTTAAATGATATAACTACTATATAGTCATGAAAAAAAGTTAAAAACATAGTGCATAAATAATAGTCTGTAATTCTACTTGTAAGCCTTTTTACAAGTTTGCCAAGCAATAATATTTATCTCTATATGTAAAGTCTTCAAATATTAAAGGTCCACATATCAAACGAATAGGATGAGCAGATTAGAAATGCTTTTAAACATAAAATCTGCAAGTTTTATACTCTTTAAGGTACAAAATTTGCAGAAATAGACAAAAATATAAGGTTCTTCTGTTAAATGTGTGGGCATATTTCGTATAGCTTTAACGAAAGAAACGGAGCTATTCGTTATACATAAACATAGTTGTGACAGTCTTGGCAGCCTATTTGTTCACCTTCCGACACAGAAATTCTTTTTATGTTAAGACTTTGAAAAGATGTAGATGAGGTGTTGAAAATTCATTACACAAATTCGTGTAAAGCACCTAAAATTAAGCAGAAAAATACGTATAAAAGGTGAGTTTGCAACTAACAGAAAATCAACTTGTTATAATGTTGTGCAAGAAAAGGTGCTTAGTAGGGATTCAAAAGGGCGTTAGTAAGACCTTAAAAGGGCATCTTTTGCAAGTCAATTGAGCGTCTTCTCAAAGCCAAAAGAGTATGTATTGACTTGGGGTTGTATGAAAATAATTTACAAATATTGATTGGGGTAGGAATAAGTTGTTTGTAGAAGATAGAAAGAAATAGCAATGAGTAGACTTCGTATTTATTTGCCTTTTCTGCGTTTTAGCTTGTAGTTCCCCCCCCTTTGTAAGTCCATCTAATTTTGGATAGTTATACTATGCACGTGGATAAGTTTTTATATATACAATCTATGCATTTAACGGAAGAGCCAAATATGAGAGGTCAATTAACTATAAGTCAACATGATAGGTCGTTTTTAAGGAATGACTATTTATATCCAGCATTTTAGATAGGATATAGTTCGATTAATTATTTCTTGCTGTTTGTAATGAAATTACGGTCTATACCAACACTAACCTTATTATACTATTACGAAAACGATAAAGTCTCCTAAAGTTAGATTTTACTTATTTCTTTCACGCTTCAATATCTCTTGCATACGAGAAACCTCATCGGGGTGCTCTGCGGCAATATTATTTGTTTCATAAGGACTGACTGTCATGTCATAAAGTTGTGGAACAGGAAGGTTTCCTGTTTCAATCTTTGGTCCCCATTGAATCATCTTTGGACCATTACTTGGTTCAATATAACGATATTGTGATGTTAGAACAGAAAGGACATGGGTGTTAGATTGTCCGATGACATAGTCACGTCCTTTAAGATCATTGCCTAACAGCGTAGAGAGGTAGTCACGACTATCTGGCGCACTACCCTTTGGAAACCGAGCACGGACAAGTGAACCCAATGAATACAGAAGATCTATCTGACTTACAAGTGCCTTAGACACCATTCCTCCTTTAATTTTGCGAGGCCAAGAGACAACAAACGGCACTGCTGTTCCACCCTCAAAAGCACTATATTTATTGCCACGGAAAGGACCGGCTGGACTATGCCCATTGAGCAGTTCTTCTGCTTGGTCTTTATAACCATCATCTACTACTGGTCCATTA
This sequence comes from uncultured Prevotella sp., assembly GCA_947095945.1. GTDB lineage: Bacteria > Bacteroidota > Bacteroidia > Bacteroidales > Bacteroidaceae > Prevotella. The sequence goes on along the minus strand of CAMUQM010000006.1, from coordinate 14,840 downwards.
TCACTGGTAAGAATAATGAGTGTGTTATCAGCTATCTTTAGTTTGCGTAGTTTCTTCATTAACTGACCGACTACCCAGTCAAATTGAACAATAGCATCACCTCTTACTCCCATTGGATTCTTACCACGGAAACGATCATGTGGGAAACGAGGTACATGAACATCATTCGTTGCAAAATACATAAAGAAAGGCTCCTTCTTATGATTTTCAATGAATTTTACAGCATGAGAAAGCATAGAATCAGCAAGATTCTCATCTTTCCAAAGAGCCTTTCCCCCACCCTTCATGTATCCAATTCTACCTATTCCATTAACGATTGACATGTCATGCCCATGACTCGACTGCATATTATAAAGTAGTTCAGGATTCTTTCTACCTGTTGGTTCACCTTCAAAGTTTCTTACGTATGAAACTTCAATTGGGTGAGCTGGGTCATAATTAGCTACCGAGCCATTCTCAATAAAAACGCAAGGAACACGATCAGCTGTTGCAGCCATGATATAATGATAATCAAAGCCGAGGTCACCTAATGACTCTGGTAAAGGTGCATTCCAGTCTTGTTCACCTCCTTTATCGCCCAATCCGAGATGCCATTTTCCAATAGCACAGGTTGCATAGCCACGGCTTTTAAACATATCAGCCATTGTGAACTGGCTGGGTTTAATTATCATTCCAGCATTACCTGCGGCAACGTCTGTACCCTCTCGACGCCAAGCATACTCACCTGTAAGAAGCGAATAACGTGAAGGGGTACTTGTTGCAGCGACAGCGTGTCCATTCATAAAACGTATGCCCGACTGCGCAAGTCGGTTGATATTAGGTGTTTGAACGTTTTTAGCACCATAACACTCTAAATCACCATAGCCAAGATCATCAGCTAATATAATAATAACATTTGGTTTATCTGTTGTTGTTCCACTTGTTTGTGCTACCGCTTTCTGACCAGTTCCTATAGTTGAAGACAATAAGGCAATTGTCAGGAATTTTTGTTCCATTCTATTCTTTGTTTCCAATTAGGTAAATGTTTAGGGTTTATACGATGTAAAATTCAAGAAAAAATCCTATTTAGAACCACATCTTCCCACAGATTTAAGCGACCACAAAGAAAGCAAAAATAATCGAGATAATCAAATTTTTCGTCGTATTATTTTGTTCTTCCGTTAGATGCGTGGATACTTTTCGTATAGCTTTAACGAAGAACCGAAATTTTACTCCGAAGTTTTTGATAAAGCTATGAAACAACTTTTTCTTGTAAACATTCTTTGTAGTATATAGGGGAATTCAGTTAAATTCTTTTTGCCTTCCCTCAGAGGCTGTCAAATAATACTTGTTTATCAGCAGGTAGCCTAAAAATATAAAACTATCACTCCAAATTCCAAAAGACCCATATTTTTAAGGTGAGCAAATTGTTGGGATGGTTTTGCAGAGGTCTCAATCTAATAAAAAGAAGTAAAAATAGATAGAAATAGGAGTGAAATAATTTGAACTGTACAGGTTCTGAATGTAGGCTTTACCATTTCACCCATTTTCATTAAGGTATACTCTCATAGTTGTAAACAACCTCTTGTCCTATATTGATATCCTTACTGTTAATAGATAACGCTGTTCTCTCCTACCGTGAATATAACATTCTTATCTTAAAGGAAAGTAAGTAAATTATGAAATATGTATGAAAATACATTTTTTTTTCGTACCTTTGCAGTACACTTAGGATAATAAATTGTAAAAAAGAATATGTCATATCATTTTTCAAAGTACGAAACACACTATAGAAACCTTACCTATTTAGGCGTTCCAATCATTATCGGACAATTAGGAAATCTCATTCTTAACTTTGCCGACACGCTCATGATAGGTCATCATAGTACAGAAGAGCTGGCTGCAGCGGCATTTGTCAATAATATGTTTACACTGGTGATTATTTTTGCCATAGGTTTTACGTATGCTATTACAGCACTCGTTGGAATTCTATATGGACAAGAAAAGACACATCGTATTGGTGAGCTAATGAAGAGTGCTACAGCTGCAAATACCTGTATGGCAATATTCTTGTCTGTCATCATGATAATTCTTTATCTGAATGTTCATCGGTTAGGGCAACCAGAAGAATTGTTGCCGCTCATACGTCCTTATTTTCTCATACAACTTGTTTCCCTACCCTTTGTCTGCTGGTTCAATACTTTCCGTCAGTTTACAGATGGAATCACGGATACAAAGGTGGCGATGTGGATTCTTATTGCCGCAAACGTAATGAATATCTTCGGTAACTGGATACTTATTTATGGTCAATTAGGACTGCCTGAGATGGGCTTGATAGGTGCAGGACTCTCCACTATGATTTCACGTATTGCGATGACTATCGTCATGGTTGGTATCTTCTTCTTTAGTAAGAAGTATCGAGAATATAAGAAAGGTTGGAGCTTAGGGAAGGTGAGATATGCTGATTTCAAGAAGATTATAGTTCTTGGAATTCCTTTGGCATTGCAGATGGGTATGGAAACAGCTGCCTTTAGCCTTTCAAGCCTGATGGTTGGTTGGTTCGGAACAGAATCATTAGCTGCTCATCAGGTTATGCTGACTATTTCACAGCTTGGCTATATGATCTACTATGGATTAGCAGCAGCGGTGGCGGTGCGTATCAGTAACTTTATGGGACAGCGTGACTACCTTTCTGTAAGGAGAACAGCAACTGCTGGAATCCATTTGGTTTTCTTGCTTGCCATACTGACTTCTGTACCAGTCTTTATATTCCGTCATAACATTGGTGGACTCTTCACTGATAATATAAACGTTATTTCTATGGTTTCTATGACAATTGTTCCGTTTATGATTTATCAGTTTGGAGATGGCATGCAGTGTAATTATGCTAATGCAATGCGTGGTACAGCCAACGTTCGTCCACTGATTTGGATAGCCTTTATATCCTACTTCATAGTGTCCCTCCCCTTAGGCTATCTTTTCGGAGTAGTAATGAACTATCAGTTGATTGGTGTTTGGTATGCCTTCCCCTTTGGTCTGACGCTATCAGGAGTACTTTACTACATCTACTATCTAAAGGGATTGAGAAAAATAGAGGAAGAAGCAAAAGCGCAATAGGGTAATTCAGAGTTTAATATATTAAGTTATAATTACCGTTATTCGCTATGTTTATAGAAATGTATTTAATAATACAACATTAACAATACAATGCAAAGAGCGATAATAAGTAATGAGAATACTCATCATCTTATTATCGCTTTTTCGTTTATCTTTTTCTGTCTCTTTGAAGTTAAGTCAGACTGCAGGTTTACTCTTTATAATGTATAGCTTCCATAAATCGCTTGATAACCTCTGTCTTACCAGTATGCTTGCCTTTGTCTTCTGATATCTTACAGGTCTCGTTATAGAAAGGCCATGACTCCGTAATCTTTACAGCTACCAGCTTAATAACAATATTCATTGGCTTTACATGAGGGAAATCATTGGTGAAGTGAGTACCAATACCAAATGATGGTTTTACACGGTTCTCTGCATAACGTTGTATTTCAATGGCCTTATCTGTATCTAAAGCATTTGAAAATAGTACCTGCTTGTCACGTGCATCAATGCCAAAAGAGTTATATTTAGCAATGATTTTCTCTAACTGCTCGATGTTATCTCCTGAATCTATACGTAATCCCTTAAACTGATTAGCAAAGTCTTCTGAGAAGTTATAGGAGAAAATATCCCAACCAAAGGAGTCATAGAGATATGTTCCTAACGCACCACGATAGGTTCTGCGCCAAGCTTCCATAGCCATATAGTTTGCCATCTGAGGACCAAACATACCACCAATGGCGCAGATGAACTCATGTGCCATCGTTCCAACAGGAGTGAGGTCATATTTCATGGCAAGGTGAATATTGCTTGTTCCAACAAAGCGACCTTTCCACTCACGACTTTCGTAACAATCCTTCATTGCGCGCACAGCTGTATCTTCTGCCGTAAGGCTGGCACGACGACGTGTGCCAAAGTCTGAGAATACACAGCCAGCCTCAAGCAATCGCTCTGTCTTATGATAAGTCTTTTCATAAAGTTCTTGATAATCAAACTCCTGAGCTTGGTCGTTAAACATATAGAACAACTCTGAAATGATAGCAAGAACCTTTACTTCAAGTAGAATGGTATCAGCCCACAACCCTTCAAATTCTATATGAAGATGTCCCTCGTCGTTCTGCCATACCTTCACCCACTTTCGTGAGAAGCGAAATCCACGAAGATATGTTAAGAACCATTCAGGCAGATAATAACACTTCTTACGAAGGAAATTTATTTCTTCATCAGTAATAATAACCGACTCCAATAACTCTATTTGATGTTCCACTTCACATGCAAAACCTTCAGGATAGGCAGTATCATCACGGTCAATAAAATGATAGCAAACATGTGCGCGTGGATAGTTGTCAATGACAGCACAACACATTGTAAGCTTGTAAAGGTCATCGTCTGTAAAATGATTAATGATTTGTCTCATCTTATTGTAGTTGAATTTAGTTGCCAAAAGTATAAAAAAGATATGGAAAGACAAAGGGTTTTGTCAAAAATATGGCTTCAAACGAGTTCTATTAAGGTATAGAGAAAGAAAACGTATGTAATAGTATAACTTTCTTCATTTTGTCTTACAATGAGTAAGATCATCAGAATTCTTTAATATCTAATGCTTCTAAGGATAAAATTCGAGCTACCTTTACTTACCAATTGTACTTTAAAAGTTATAAGGATTATCATTTATCGTTTTTTTTGGGTTATGTAAATTATTAGATATAGAACTTATCTTGACTTTTGCTTTTTTTTACTTTCTTCATCAGAATAACTATGAAGTCAAGACAACTTCATAGTATATGTGCGCGCTTACAATGTTAAAAACATATTTTTTTATTGATAAAATTTGTTTTATTCCACTATTTATCCTATATTTGCGAAGTGTTTTTCACTGATTTAGATATTTTGCTAAATCATTTTCGAGGTTGGTAGCTTCCTGCACCAACCTCTTTTTCTTACCTTTATCAATGTAAAAAAACTTACCTTCGCTTGACTTTTTACGGATCTTTACTTACCTTTGTATCAAATTATTAAACTTGATACTATGAAGTTGAACAAACCTTTATTCTTATTTTTAGCAGCCATATTTCTGTTTAGTTGCGGTAAAACTATTTTACCAGCCGAAAATGAACACGAAGAAGATAAAGAAAAACATTCTCCTTCGCAATCGTCTGATAATAATCCACAAATCTATACTGTTGCAGAATTCCTTAAAACAGATTTTGGAAATCATGAAGTTTGGGTATACGGCTATATCGTTGGTGCGTGCAAACGCAGCATCAAACAGGCTGAATGGGAACCTCCTTTCACGTACGACACGGCAATTCTGTTAGCTGATAGTCCCGAAGAATCTGACCCAGAGAAGGTTATTTCCATTCAAATGGTAGGAAAACAAATGAAAGAAGAAATAGCTTTGCCTACCAATCCACAGAACTATGGTAGACTGATAGCATTCTTTGGTTTTAAGCAAAAATATTTAGGAATCCCAGGAATGAAAAAGCACATAATGGCAAGCGAATGGCTGGATGAGTGACTTTTTATATAAAAGATTTGCAGTAAATAAGAAAATTGATTATATTTGCAATCCAAATAATAATAAAAGTTAGAAAAGCCTATCGACATACTTCTACTTCATAAGAAAGAAAATTGAAAATGAAGAATCTGAATGAAATGACCGACGAGCAGTTGGCATTGTCATACATTGAAGGAAGCAACGATGCTTTCGATTTGTTGCTATCACGCAATCAATCGAAACTTTTTTCGTATATTCTATTCGTTGTGCGTGATAGGGATGCTGCTGATGATTTGTTTCAAGAAACTTTCGTGAAGATTATCACGAAGTTACAACAGGGAAGATACTCACCAACGGGTAAGTTCTCTGCATGGATTATGCGTATCGCTCATAATGTTATTATGGACTGGTATCGTGCGCAGCGTGCAGATAAAGTGATTGATGCACCAAAGGACAACGACTTGTCAAATGTTGGTGGCGACGATACTGTCATAGATAACATTGAGTGTCAATTCATTAATAGCCAGACACTCTCTGATGTGAAACGAATGATGAACCTTCTTCCAGCAACACAGCGCGAAGTGGTATTTATGCGCTTTTATCAAGAAATGTCGTTTAAAGAGATTGCTGAAACAACAGGTGTTAGCATCAACACCAGCCTTGGTCGTATGCGTTACGCCATATTCAACTTGAGAAGAATGGTTCGCGAACACAAGGTAAGCTTGCAATTAACATAAGAACAAAAACAATTCGTTTCTTAACGATACACAATACCCTCACTTGTTTCTTAACATTCTTGTTAAAACACAAGCGAGGGTATTTTCATATCTCATAATTAAGTCTATCTCTGCAACTGTTTAAGTGAGTGAATAGTAGCCTTTGGATCAGCTGCCTTAAACACATAACTACCACTAACAAGGATGTCAACACCAGCTTCAACCAGACGAGGAGCCGTATCAGCTTGTACCCCTCCATCTACTTCTATCAACGCATTACTACCTTCACGAGCAATCAACTGACGAAGGCGTTGCACTTTCTTGATACTGCTCTCTATAAATTTCTGCCCGCCGAAACCAGGGTTTACACTCATAAGCTGAACAATATCTACATCACAAATGATATCCTCAAGAACGTTGACAGGTGTTGAAGGGTTGAGTGTCACACCAGCTTTCATTCCAGCAGCATGAATAGCTTGTATCGTTCGATGCAAATGAACACAAGCTTCATACTGAACATTCATGATCGCTGCACCAGCATCAGCAGTCTGTTGGATATAGTTCTCTGGGTGAACAATCATCAAGTGTACGTCCATAGGCTTCTTGCAGGCTTTACCAACTGCTTCAAGCACAGGAAAACCAAAAGAGATATTAGGGACGAAGACACCATCCATTACATCCATGTGAAGCCAATCAGCCTCACTTTCATTAATCATTTCAATCTCCTTATCCAAATAAAGGAAGTCAGCAGAGAGCAAGGAAGGTGATACTATTATTTCCATATAAATCTTAGTTCAGGCAAAAGGTTTGCATCTTCCCATTGATTTTAATAACACGATAGGTATAAGCTATCTGTCGGATAAGATTAAGCGTCTTTTCAGACGGCTTAGGTTCTTCAGAAGTAAATATTCTAACCATAGGCCGAAAATGTATTATTGAGAGTTACTATGTCATCTAAACGCTATATGATAGATATTATTATATCTTCCAACAAGAATATTTCCACTTTACATGCATTAATAATACTATCATTTTATAGGAATGACCTTACATCATTTCTTTTTATACGTCTTTCCTTTAAAGAAAAGAGCTTTTCTACACTTCACAGGCGTATAATTCGATAATTTTATGTAAGTTTGCAGCATAAAAGTATTTGAGAATTTTATATCTATATGATTATAAAGGTATGTGGCATGCGTGATGCCCACAATATTCACGAAGTTTCTCAACTTGGCATAGACTGGGTAGGTTTGGACTTCCAGCCTAAGAGCGAACGTTATGTAAGTCAGATATCATCATGTGCTGGTATTATCCCTGACTATAGTAGCCTATCCGACTTATCCTCACATGAGCTATCTCAACAGCACCAAAGACCAATTCTTTGTGGTGTTTTTGCTGATGACATGCCACAGAATATCGTTACACGCGTTTTTAACTTCAATCTTGATGTTGTTCAGCTTAATGGAGAAGAAAGTATGGTAATGGTAGACAATCTTCGTCATACTCTTGACCCTGACATTCATGCTGGAATTAAAATCATGAAGCGTCTTGTTATCTCAACACGTGAGGACTTAGAGAAATACAAGAAATATGCAGAGGGAGTAGACTACTTCCTCTTTGACATCCAAGATAACCTAAAAGATTGGAGTATTCTGGAAGACTATGACGGCAAGGTTCCTTTCCTTTTAAGTGGGAATATTGGTGCCGAAGAGGCTGATAAAATCAAGACTTTCTCTCATCCTCTGTTCTATGGTATCAGTGTGAACGAGAAGTTTGAAACTGCTCCTGCCCTAAAAGATGTTGCAGCATTGAAGAGTTTTCTTGAGAAGATTAAGTAAGTTCATCGCTTAGAGAGTTGAGATACTAATGAGAACAAATTGTGTTATCATTGACAACTACGATTCTTTTACCTATAATCTTGTTCATCTCATCAAGGAATTAGGGGCTGATGTGACGGTGGTTCGTAACAATCAGTTTTCCCTTGAAGATTTGAACACCTACGATCGTATCCTCTTGAGTCCCGGTCCCGGTGTCCCTTCAGAAGCAGGATTACTATTGGATGTTATAAAGCATTATGCTGGTATAAAACCAATCTTGGGAGTATGCTTGGGCCATCAAGCTATTGGTGAAGCTTTCGGAGCTAAGTTGAAGAATCTGGCTGATGTTTTTCATGGTGTAACAACAGAAACAACACAGATTATTGATACACCTTTGTTCTCAGGTTTACCAAAACATTTCCCTGTAGGGCGATATCACAGTTGGGTTATAGAAAGAGCTAATCTACCTGATTGCTTAGAAATAATAGCTGAAAGCAAGGAAGGTTTTATAATGGCATTACGCCACAGAACGCATAATATTTACGGCATTCAGTTTCACCCAGAGAGCGTTCTAACGCCAGACGGAAAGATAATTATGGCTAATTGGTTACACATCTAACAAATAAACATTTTTGTACATACTATGACAAAAGCAGTAAACTATATAGACGGAGTCACTGATGATGGAGCGCCTTGGTATGCAGTAAGGTTATTCACACTGAAGCTTGAAGAGGTGAGAACCTACTTTACGAGTCATGGTTTGGAATGTTTTGTTCCAGAGCAATATGTTGATGTAGAAGGGCCTGATGGTAAACCTCATTCTGTTTTACGTCCTGTTGTTCGTAATCTTCTCTTTGTTAAAATGTCTGGAGAAGACATCTCATTTCAGAAGATTGTACAAGAAGCCAACTATAAGATTAGTGTCGTAAAGAAGTCTAAGGAATCACGAGAATATGCTCTCATCCCTCATGACCAGATGTATGAATTCCGTTTGATGTGTAATCCAGAGATAACGATGCGCAAGTTCGTCTCTACTGTCGAAGCACAAATAAAAGCAGGAGACGAAGTGCTTGTAAAATTCGGACCACTAAAAGGAATGACTGGACGATTGGTTCGCTCAAGTAAGAAGTATTATCTCTTAAAAGAAATTCCAGGCATAGGCGTAATGCTGAAAGTATCTCGCTGGTGCTGCGTACCCACGAAGGGGAAATAAGTTCCACATCGGTTTTCACCAAATACTTTATAACACATCACACAAAATATTACACATAACAACAACTATACCCCTCCCTTAAAAAGGTTCTCCGCTAAAGTTATATGAAAAGTATCCGAGAATTTAATGGAAAAAGTCTAATAATTAGGCGTTCTTTTTGTAATATTTGATAAAAGAAAAGTGTCAAAGCAAATGCCTTGACACTTTTCTTATATCCTTTCAACTCTTAACGAGCCTGCTCGAGCTTGCTGTCAATATGTGCAATAGCATGACTTGACAAGTGAGAGAATGAATCGAGAATATCCTTAACATTCATCTCCTCTTCTACCTGTTCATCAATGTACTTAGCAATAAAGTTCTGTGATGCACGGTCTTTCTCCTCATCAGCAACGTCTGCCAGCTTATTGATAAGTTCTGTAACTTTCTGCTCATGCGCAAATGTGTCTTCAAAAGCCTCCTTAGCATCAGTCCAACTGGTCTTAACAGCATCAATACTGGTAAGAACGACTTCACCACCACGATGAAGAACGAACTGAGCCATGTCCATTGCATGCTGTCTCTCCTCCTCTGCCTGCTTGTACATCCAGCCTGAAAAGCCCTTCCAACCTTCCTTACGGAACCAACAGGCCATCTGCAAATAGAGATTTGACGACCACATTTCTGCCACAATCTGCGCATTGAACGCATCCTGCATCTTCTTTGATATATTCATTTCTTCTTCTTTTTAATTAGTAATTAATTACTTACTTCGTTAGTCACCAATAATAATTCCGACTACAAAATTACAACTTTATTGTTATTATTCCAAACAATCGACTTAAAAATATGATTTTACACACAATTATTAAACTTTTTTGTGTTGCCTTATAAAACTTCTCATATATGTGTGTCAATAGTGTTTTACTATATACTCTATCGACAATAATGAGCCTCTCTTACTTTTTTTCTTAATGTTTTGTTGCCCAGCACATGTAGTGTTATTGCTCAGCACATGTAGTGTTGTTAGTAAACACTAATGGTGTTGAGTGTTAAACGCTTTGCATTATATAGCTGAAAGAAGCTACATTTACTTACTGTTAGAAAAGAATTGTACTACACTAAAGTAAATAAAACTTATCCTAACACCCTCCTAACAATAGAAAAAGATTTGCCTCAAAGCGTTGCTAAAGGCAAACCTAAGCTTTGAAGCAAATCCTAATACTCTCTATCTATCTTTGTAGAAGTATTTTCGTTTTATAAAATATTACTCAATTACGACAGTAGTCCAACCATGCTTATCTTCTATCTTGCCATACTGAATGCCACGAAGAGTTTCATAAAGCTTGGTTGACCATGGTCCTGGCTTGTCACCGAAGTTATAAACCTTACCAGTGTCCATATCATCAAGATGCGATATCGGAGAGATAACAGCAGCTGTACCACAAGCACCTGCCTCCTCAAAACTATCCAACTCATCTTCTGAAACCGGACGGCGCTCTACCTTCATGCCAAGATCTTCTGCTATCTGCATCAAACTCTTGTTGGTAATAGAAGGCAAGATTGAACTTGACTTAGGGGTGATATAAGTATTATCCTTAATACCAAAGAAGTTAGCTGCACCACACTCATCAACATACTTCTTCTCCTTTGCATCCAGATAGAACTCTGAAGCATAGCCTTGCTCATGTGCACGACGATTAGCTTTGAGTGATGCAGCATAATTACCGCCCACCTTATACATACCTGTTCCTAATGGGGCAGCACGATCGACATCACGAACAATGACATAAGGATTAGCACAGAAGCCTCCCTTGAAGTAAGGACCAACAGGGGTAACAAAGATTAAAAAGCAATATTCCGCTGCTGGACGAACACCCACTTGAGCAGATGTACCGATTAACAATGGACGAATATAGAGTGATGCACCGCTCTCGTAAGGTGGGATATATTCCTGATTAAGACGAACAACCTTCTTAACCATTTCAACAAATAAGTCTGTTGGAACCTCAGGCATTACGATACCACGGCTTGTATTCTGCAGACGTTCTGCATTTTCTTCTACACGAAAAACACGCACTTTACCATCAGGACAACGATATGCTTTCAATCCTTCAAAAGCCTCTTGACCATAATGAAGACAAGTTGCAGCCATGTGAAGTTTAAGATACTCGTCTGAGCAGACTTCTACCTCACCCCACTTACCATTACGATAGTAACAACGAACATTATAATCTGTTGGCATATAGCCAAATGATAAACTTGACCATTCTATATTCTTCATATTATTTTCGTGTTAAGTTATTATTCATGACAATTATCTACAAAAGTAAACAAAATTATCTTACCATGCAACCAAATGACAAGTTAATTAAACTTACTTCTTATTTTCTAAACAAGAAGAAAGAGCTTTATTGCTTTTCTAAAAGCTTCTGAATCTCATCATCGGTACGCTTCAGCTTTTGTTTACAGAGTTTTACCAACTCTTGTGCCTGTTTTAATTGGGTTGCCATAGAATCAATATCAAGTTCACCACGCTCCATTTTATCAACAATTGCTTCTAACTGACGAACTGCTTCTTCGTATTTAACTTCTTTCATTGCTCTATTTACTTTAATATTATATGGAATAATATACTCCTTTAAGATAAATGTTCAACCTTACTTTCAACCTCTCCTTTTTCGAAACGCGTTGTTATTGTATCACCTTTCTTAAGCTCTTTAGCGTTACGAATTGTCTTCCCATTACACAATGTAATACTATACCCACGCTTTAAAAGTAAAGAAGGATCAAGCAATCTTGCCCGCTGCTCAAGTATTTCAAGTCGATGTTGCTCACGAGACAATCGATTCTGCAGTGTAGGTAACATACGATTTTGTAACGTACTCAAATGAAAGTCAGCTTGTTTTATAACTTCTTTCATCTTCATAAGAAAACGTTGAGATAAGCCATCAAGCCTTGCTTCCTGCTTTGTACGAACAACAGAGAACAATACTGGAATATGTGTACCTATATGCTGGATACGCATTTTCTCTACCTCCAAGGCTCTTTTAACCCCTTCAACAATCGCAGCCTGTGCATTCTCAACTCTTGTTAATGTTGTTGCAAGATGATCAATGAGGTAAGCTGCTGCAGCTGTCGGCGTTTTCACACGTTGGAATGATACCATATCCAAAACGCTCTCATCACGTTCATGTCCAATACCTGTTATGATTGGTAATGGAAAATTTGCCACATTTTCTGCAAGATTTAAAGTATCAAAGCCACTAAGGTCAGCTGTTGCACCACCACCACGAATGATAACAACACAGTCAAAATCATCTTCACGACTATTAATTTGGTTCAAAGCATCAATTATACTCTGTTCAACATAGTCACCCTGCATAACAGCTGGGAATAATTCTACATGAAAGTAGAGACCATACTCATTTGTTTCTAACTGATTACAGAAGTCGCCATAACCTGCAGCGGTTTCAGAAGAGATTACTGCTATGCGTTGAGCAAACATTGGAAGGCAAAGTTCTTTTTGCAGTTCAAATACGCCTTCAGCCTTCAATTGGCGGATAATCTCCTGACGTTTACGCATCATATCACCCATCGTGTACTCAGGATTGATATCATCAACTATCCAAGAGAAACCATACTGAGGATGAAACTGAGCATGAACTTGTAACATTACCTTCATTCCTGCACGCACTTCCTGTCCTGTTATTCGAATAAAAGCAGGCTTAATAAGCATCCAAACATTGCTCCAACACTTAGCAGAAGCGCGTGCTATAGGTACATTGCTACCTTCGTTCTTCTCAATCAGTTCCATATAACAGTGTCCACGATTCTCACGGGCTTCAGATAACTCTGCTTCTACCCAATAAGAACGTGACATTGAACTGTCTATAACTTCTGATACAAGGCTATTTAATTCAAAAAGCGATAGTGCTTTGTTCATCTTTCCAAATTATTTGTATGGCTAATCATTACTGATTATAGCGAGTAGCAGACTGGTAGGCTGTCCAAAAGTCAGGGATACCATAACCCATGATATTGTCTGGATATTGATGGTTACTTCCTGCTTGACGCACAAGGTCTATTATCTCTTTGGCTGACTTGTTTGGGAATGCCTGCCACAAACAAGCAACCATACCAGCGATTAGTGGACATGCAAATGATGTTCCATTATCAGGTATAATATATCCCCTACCCGATACAACGTTCGCAGGACAGCCATAAGCCATCACATCAGGCTTTACTCGCCCATCAGCGGTAGGTCCAATTGATGAGAAAGGAGCATTAATTTTATCAAGAGAAACAGCACCCACGGTAAGAATATCATGTGCATCAGCAGGAACATTAATCTTCTTCCACACACCCATACCATCATTACCAGCACTGTTTACAAGAATCATTCCCTTACTTGCTAAACGAGATGCGACCTTAGATATAGCTGCTGTCTTACCATTTAAGTCTGAGTAACGATAATTCATAGTTTTATCATCGAAACCATGATAGCCCAAAGACGAGCTAATAACATCTACACCTACAGAATCAGAGAACTCTACAGCAGCTATCCAAAAGTCTTCTTCAGCTGGACTCTCTGTCGAATAATCTTCCGTACGCAGCAACCAAAAATCAGCTTTTGGCGCTGTTCCTACAAAAACCGTAGGCTGATTCATTGCTATTGTTGATAGTGTTTTGGTACCATGATCCATCTCTTTATAAACATCATTGTCATAGCCCGCCACAAAATTATGCGTACCTTTTATATTAAGATTCTTAAAAGCAGGGATTTTATCAACATTCATAAAACCGGCATCCAACACAGCTACTGTCATTCCTTGCCCCATAAAGCCAAGGTTATGCAACTTTCTACCATTCAAACTCTCGATCTGTCCCTTCCCCATACCATAATAGTCATGAATGGTTGAATCAAGAGATTGTAGTTCAGTATTATAACGTACTCGCTGAGAGAATGGACGAATAGAGTCTGGAGAAACAAATACCAGCTTACTATCTTTCACAAAAGATAATACCTTTAAATCTTCTAATGTTTGGCGATTATTACCACGAACAAGAACAGAGTTATTCCATTTGCTCACCGCCACAACCTTACCACCTTTTTTAGTGATTTGTTGAATATAATCAGGTGACACAGGAAGGTCTGTTGAATCAAGCTTTAAACCCTGACGTTCACGTCGAAGAATAGAAGCTTTCGATAGGAATTTCTCTGGTTTATCCAAGGAATAAGGTGTGCCGTTCTTGTCTTTCAGAGTGACACGAAACATATAACACTTTCCTCCAGGATAACCTATCAGACCACCACTTTTCTTAGAGGCCCACAGAAAAGTGCTGGTCAAAATGAGTAAAAATATAATATAACTTTTGAGATAAGTTTGCTTCATAGTCTGCAAACTTACACAAAATAATCGAATTATACCGCAGATATAGAAAAAAATAAAGAAACAAAAAAGGATTTCCTTACATTAGGAAATCCTTGCTTGTACACCCTTAGGGACTCGAACCCTAGACCCACTGATTAAGAGTCAGTTGCT
>CAMUQM010000005.1 GCA_947095945.1 uncultured Prevotella sp. | reverse complement strand
ATTCCTAAGAGATTACTTATTACTTAATAGTAACTTTCTGTGTACGGATAACATTGTTGTTCTGCATCTTAACGAGATAAACACCTGCTGGCAATTCATTTGTGTTGAAAGACTTTGGATTAACCAAGCTCTTCACGGTCTGACCGTCAACAGAGAATACCCATGCACGCTCAACGTTCTCGAAGACTACCTTACCACCAGCAACTGTGAGCTGTGAAGCAGTACCTACACCAGCTGATGCGATGTTAGTAGAACCGCCCTCGAGCATCTCTGGCTCATCAGCAACACCCTTGTCATGAGTATCAGCCTTCGCACCACGAGCTGGATTTGTACCAGTGATGGTCACATTGAAGTCGATAGCGAAGCCCTTATTGAACTTACCAGTTGGTGTCAAACCACCCTGGAACCATGCATCACAGAAGACGAGACGGAGACGACTCTTGCCCGGCTTAGCATCTGTAGGAACAGTAAACTCATATTCATTAAGCTGTTGTACCTGTGCAGGAACACCCTTACGAACTTGACCGAAGAAGACAACGCACTCACCTTCTGCTTCATTATCTTTGAGGTTCTCTGGATTAAACTGCTTGTCACCATTGAAGTCCATCCAAGCCTTACCCATACAGTAACGGAGGTCGTCATTGCTCTGGTCCTTCATCTGAGTAGCCTCATAACCCTTAATCTTCACCTTAACAGTCTTACCCTGCTCAACAACCAATTCTTGGTCAGCAGTTGCATCAACATAGTTGGTCTCATTACCAGCAGGAGCAGAAGCAGTGTAGTTGATATTCTTAGTACCACCCTCTGTCTGGAATGTCTGAACATAACGAATCTTACGAGCTGTTTCTGCACCAGCAGCAGCATTGTCAAGCTCTACTGTTCCGTAGCCCTCTTCCTGTGCCTCTGGGAGTTCTGACTGCTTAGCACGTGGAACAGCAATCCATTGAATCTTTGAGTAGGTTTTCAAGTCTGTACTTACTGAACGAACACCAATGAAAGGCTTATCATCAGTACTTGCAAACTGAATGTTAGGAACGAGGGTAGCCCACTGTGAAGTACGACCTACCTCAGAAACCTTACCGTTCTCACCGTTCTTATAGAGAATCTCGAAGTGGTCAATGTTTGCCTCATCATTATATACGGTTGGGTTCTGACCCGGATCCTTATCGATTCCCCATACAGCCTTAACAGAAAGAGAGTTCTTTGTCTCTTCCTTCACCTGAATGGTCAAATCTTTCACATTTGCTGGTGTAGCTGTCACGTCATCGTTGATTTCGAGTTTACCAACGAGAACATTATAGTCAGCACTTGGGTTGTTTACACGCAGACCGATACGCTCAATCTTCTGACCAGCAGCGATATCATTCAACTCAACCTTCTTCTCTGTCCAGTTTGCGTTCTCGGTGTTACCCAAAGCATAAGCTTTCCATGAACCGTTTACACGAACGATGAGAGAGAGTTTAGAATCTGTGTTACCCTCCTTACCAGTCTTGATAGCTACCTTAGCAACTACCTTACCTTTTGAAGGAGTGAGATTAGTCTTGAAGAGAACAACATCTGTAGCAGTCGCATTGTTTACACCCTTCAGACGGAGTGCTGCACCACCAGTGTAAGCATCTTCATTGGTGAATGAAGGCTGTACATCGAAGCTTGCAGTCTCTGTATTTGGCTGAACAACCATCCAACGATAAGTAGGAACGATGTCCTGACTACTCATGTTGTACCATGAACCAGCAGTCTTCTTACCCTTATAGTGATAACGCTCACCCGCACCTGTGTTGAAGTGAGTAGCGAAAGGAAGCTTACCAGAGATAGCTGTACGCTCTGGAATCCAAGTAGCAAGACCAGCGAAGTTTCTCAATGCTGGTGTACTACCTTGTGCCTCAACCTCATTACCAGAGTTACTAACCTCTGGGCGATCCAATGGGTTACGGTTACCACCAGAGAATGCACGCTCAAGATACTCCTGATAGTTTGACATACGAGACATAGCATCGCCACCAGAGTTATAACTCCAGAAGCGGCTCTCTGCATGCTCACCCCAGAGGCAAAGACCACAGCGCTTAGCTTCGTCATTCTTATTCAGACTGTCCCAACGTCTGTTCATGCTTACAATCCACACACCAGCATACAAACCATCAGCTGAGCCCATAGTACGTTCTGCCTCTTTTACAGAACCATCCATATCCCAACTAAAGTCGTTATTAGAATAGTTCAACATCACCTCACAGATACGATTATCCTTGTCTGGTCCCCACATATATCTTGAGTTATATCTTGTTAGACTTGGACTCGTTGTATAATACATAATCTTGAAGTCATTGAAACCTTCTTCCTTCGCAATCTTATAAAGTTCCTTGTGGAAAGCTATATTGTCTGTATTCTGGTATTTGGTTGTATTCTCCCAGTTATAGTTGATACCATCGAAACCAAGGAAACGCATACAGTTAATGATAGGATGCGTATAACGGAAACTACCATCGGTATTGCGTGTCATGATGAAGTCAGCCCAACTGTTTGCTGCTCCACCTGTTGTGTGGTCGAAGAACTTAATACCAGCGAAGATGCTTGTACCATTGCGGTGAGCAGCATCAGCCCATGAACCCGGAGCTTGGAATAATCCGTAGTTCCATGCACCAAACAGGTTGGTATAATTCCACATAGAGAAGTTATCGTTGGCGAATGTCTTTGAAGGATAGCCACCGAGGTTCTTTCCTGCACCACCGGGTATATTCATAAAGAGGTTACGATTCTCGTAAGTGTCTTGGATAAGACGGTCATTACGTGATTCTATAGCACGCTTCTTCACGTGGGTACGGATAAACTCAACCTCGTCCTTGATACCCCATTCTTTAAGGTCAGCATCAGTAGGATACTTGCGACCTTTCTCAAGCAACTTTGCGAAGTTCTCAAGCAATGT
Organism: uncultured Prevotella sp.; assembly: GCA_947095945.1. Lineage (GTDB taxonomy): Bacteria > Bacteroidota > Bacteroidia > Bacteroidales > Bacteroidaceae > Prevotella. The sequence goes on along the minus strand of CAMUQM010000005.1, from coordinate 24,932 downwards.
CTGGTCACCAAGTTTTGAAAGGTCATAAACCTGCGTAGAAGCTGTAGGAGACATACCTGTTGTCTGAGCTGCAGCACCCATAGGTGCCATAGCTAACATGGCTGCTACCATCCACGCACTAAGAGTAAATTTCTTGTTCATGTTGATTATTATTGTTTATTTAGTAATATTATATCTTAAATCCCAGCAGTAGAATAACTGTGCTCCCACTGCTGGGATTAAAATGTATTCTTATTCGAAAGTACTACGTCACTTAGAAGTTTGATGTAGTTTTATCCCAGAAGAGGCGAGTTGCCATCTTGTCTGGACCGCCCAACGCTGGAATACCAGTGTTGTCAACATCCTGCTTTGTTGCAATGTCGCTTGTACCCGGGAATGGCAGACGATGCATGATATCGCCAGGGAAGAGGCTACCATCAGCCTCGTCGATGTTCAGAACATCCAACTTACGTGGATAACCAGTACGACGGAGATCAACCCATGCCTCGAAGCCATTAGGATAAGTAGCAAGATACTTCTGAGTGATAATCTTCTCAAGCTTTGTCTCTTGTGAATCGCTGTCGTTCCACTTCACACCAACGTGAATTGGTGAAGCTGCATCAGGTGTATCACCTGTTGGGTCTTTGTAGACGTAAGCTACAGGGTTCTCCTGATCCATGTAGGTCTGAATCCAAGCATCATACCAGTTTACCTGCTGCTGACCATTAGGACCTTCGCCATCCATTGACTTCATCTCTGGGTCTTCACAGTTTCCATGACGAATACCTTCCTCATAGAAGTGTTGAGCAGAACCACCCATATTCCAACCACGGAGTGCACCCTCGGCACGGAGGAAGCAAACCTCAGCATACTTCATCAAATAAAGTGGTGCAGTGTTAAAATACTGCTCATTCAACTTACTGAATGCAATGTACTGGTTCTCATCATATCCCTGACCTTCACCCGGATGTGTACCCGTACGAATACCACAAATACGACTATCAGCAGGTGTTGCCTCTCCAGTCTTATTGTTCTTAATTACGTTATCGTTCTTCTTGAAGAGATACTTCAACCAAGGGTGATTGAAAGTCTTCAGAATAATCTCCATTGTTGCACTCAAACGAGCATCACCCCAGTTCTCAACAGCTGGCAATGGGTGACTAAAGCCCATCACACCCGGACGAACAGCAACGCTCTGTGCTTCGTTCTCAATAACACCATCAGCAACAGCCTCTTCTGCCAACTTCTTTGCACGATCAGGATCGCTCTTTACCATGTGCATAGCGATACGCAACTTCAAAGAGTTAGCATAACGTGCCCATGATTTCAAGGTACCGTCAGCAGCACCACCATCGGTCATTACCACAAAGCGATCTACAAAGGCACTCTTAATCTTCTGCTTATAGTCAGCTGGCTTCTGATCGAAGTAATGGAAACAAGCAATAGCTGTATCGAGATTAGCAATAACATCGTTGTATACATCTTCTACCTTATTATAGGTATAAGGACCTACCTGAAGATTAGTCTTCAACTCGCGATAAGGCATAGGACCATAAACATCTGCTACCTCAACAGCCTGCTGATTGAAGAGTGTCAAATAAGCTGCCTTCAACTCTGGAACAGCATTTATTTTCTCGTTATTCAAGATTGGTACAAGTGAGGTTTTCATCTCTGTAAATGCCCCCCATGCACCACCATAACACTTCTGGTCAATAGCATAAGAAGATGCAAGACGAATCTTAGAGTACCGGAAGAATGTGTGAGGGATAACTGTGTACTCAGCATAGTTGTCAACACCTAATGAGTATTGATACTGATAAGCGTGTGCACCGGGATTCTCACCATTCTTACCACCACGCATAGAGAACTGACCACCAACACCAGCATCGAGCAAGTCTTGCATAGCATTCAACGCCTCTTGAGCAGTAGCGGCATTTGTAGCCTGACGGAAAGGAATCTTATCAACGTCACCACGGCTTGTTACCTTCTCAACATTCTTGGTTGTTGAGTTAAACTCATCACCGGGATTATCATAGTCAAGACATGACTGTAGACCGAAGGTCGGCAATGCCATTGCCATGAGTACGATTATATGTTTACTTTTCATTGTAATTTATCTTTTGAATGTTATTGTTTTATTTAAACTTGTTAGGAGCTAAAGGAGTGTGTGTCCTACGCAGAAACTGCTTCATTACGTGGGGAGCAAGACACCAAATAGTACATTTGTCTCTCACTCCCTTTCACTCCTTTTTACTCCTCTACAATTAGAAGTTAGCCTTCAGTGAGAAACCGAATGAGCGTGAAGATGGCATATTGAAGCTCTCAAACGCTCCGAGACCATTCTGTGTAGACAGAGATACGTCTGGGTCTGTTGGTGCATCCTTGTAGATGAAGAACAGGTTACGAGCGATGAATGAGAGGGTCAAGTTACGATTCTGACCGAAGAGGTCACGGAAGGTATAACCCAATGAAAGTTCACGCAGACGGAAGTTTGTTCCGTTGTAGAGATAGCTTGATGGGTTGCTTGATGCACCAAGTGCCTGATAATAAGACTGGATAGGAACAATTCTTCCGCTACCATCGTTAAGAACCATACCCGGAACATTACCATAGTCAGAAGCAACAATGTTATTCTTCTCAGCATTCAGACGAGCATCAGCTGTACGCTTAGAAGCACCAATATAGTCAAGATAAGCCTCTGTCAGAGAGAGTACCTTACCACCGATACGACCATTGATGAGGAATGAAAGCTGGAACTCCTTATAGTTAAAGGTATTGGTCCAACCCATCTGCCACTTAGAGTTCATATTACCGAGGTAACGATCGTTAGAACCTGTCTTATCGAATGTTGGTTCACCCTTAGAAGTGAGAACGATATGACCATTAGCATCGCGCATGAAGTCACCTGCATAGATATCACCGATAGATCCACCCTTCTGGTAGATAACCTTAGCCTCACCTACAGTCTGCTGATACTTACGTGATGTACCATCCTTGTCATAACCAGTCTCAAGAATCTTGTTATCATTGAATGAGAGGTTATAAGATGTACGCCAACGGAGGTTTCTACCGAACTTGAAGTCGTAACCGATAGTTGTCTCGAAACCAGTGTTGCGAACCTTAGCAGAGTTCAACAACTCAGTGTTACCACCAAGAGAACCCAACTCCATGTAGAGGTTCTTCACAATTGTATTATAGAAGGTGAAGTCGAAACTCAAACGGTTGTTCAAGAACAATGACTCAATACCTGTCTCGAATGAACCAGTCTCCTCTGGTACTGGTGAGAAGTCGAGTAGCTTATTACCTGACAATGCACCAGTCTGAAGGTTACGACTCATTGCACCGTATGCCTTGTTAGGAATAGAGTTACCTACTGAAGAGTAAGAAACACGATACTTCAAGAAGTTAAACCACTCTGGCAACTTAACCAACTGGCTTACGATAGCGTTGGCACCAACACCGAAGTAGCCGTAGTTATCAGTATCAATCTTACCCAACTGCTTGAAGTAACGGAATGGACGATACCAGTCACGACGATAAGATGCATCGAAGTAAACCGTTTCTTTCCAACCTAACTGTGCTGTGAAGAGATAAGAGCGGTCCCAGTTTGAACTCTTTGAAGTGCTTGTTACACCATAGCCACCAGCGCTGGTTTCAAAGTAGTTGACCATTGTTGGGAGCTTACGCATAAGACGGTCGTAGTAAGTTGCGACAGCATCTGTGCCCTTTGACTCACCCTTAACAGTATGACCTACGTAACCTGCTGTTGCAGAAACTGAATAGTCACCAAAGGTCTTGTTATATGACAAGAGATAATCGGTATAGAACTCAGTTGTCTTCTCGTCAGAATCCCAAAGACGACCATAGTCTTCCATAGATGCTGGAAGGAAAGTGGTTGCAAAACGGGTTGCATGGTTCTTGAAACGTATCTGGCTGTAGTTGACACGTGCTTGGAAAGTCAAACCATCATAGATGTCAACATTAGCTTGCAAAGTACCGAAGATGCGACTCTCCTTCTGCTGGCTATTGCCCGTATTCAACAACCAATATGGGTTGTTGTTTGGATGAGAGAGGAACGCCCACTCCTGCTGTGGACCAGTCAATGTTGTGCGCTGACCTGCTGCCCATGAGAAGTTTGACCCATTAAGCTTATAATAAGATGATGGGTTTGACAACCACTTACCCTCTGCATTCATGTAGTGGTTACGATAGTAATCCATATCAATGTTCTGAGGTGCAGTATAGAGATGGTAGAGAGGGTTACCAACAGTACCACCACCGGGACGGTTCCTTGTCTTAGACTCTGTATAGTTCATTGAAGCATCAATGTGGAGACGCTTGAAGAAGTTATAAGTCTGACGGAAGCTGATAGAATTACGGTTGTATGAGTTGTTACGCATCATACCTGTTGCATGGCTATTTGCCACTGACACATAGGTGCGAGCAACCTCAGTACCACCAGAAAGTGAGATAGAGTTATTAGTTGTCACACCTGTACGGAAGAAGTTGTCTACATCATCAACAGCACGGTTGCGGAGATAGACATTATGACGACGTGCCATGATTGGCATACCAGTAGCATCAGTACCAATCTGCTCTTCTGGATAACCTACCCAACGCTCATCCAATGGAGTACGTACAACGAGGTCGTTATCAGAACGGTCAGAGAGCTTACCACCCCAGTTGTTCAATGCTAATGCACTTGTTGTCTGGTCATAGGCAGCACCATAAGTCTTCTGAATCTTTGGTGTCAACAATGGTGAATCGAAAGTGATATTTGAAGTTACGTTGATATCAACCTTTCCTTCACGACCACGTTTGGTAGTAATCATCACAACACCATTGGCTGCACGTGAACCGTAAAGCGCAGCAGCGTTAGCACCCTTGAGGACGTTGATTGATTCAATATCGTCTGGATTAATCAATGACAATGGGTCAGAACCCTCAGACATACCTGTTGAACCGAAGCCCTCGCCACTCATATCCTTCTGACCACGAATACCGTTACTCATTGGCACACCGTCAACAACGATGAGTGGAGAACTGTTACCGAGAATAGAGCGGTTACCACGAAGAACAATCTTTGAAGCACCACCAGCACCACCGGCACTTGGAGTAATAGTAATACCTGCAACCTTACCCTCGAGTGAGTTAGCAGCATTAGGGTCCTGCACCTTCATGAGGTCCTCTGCCTTCACCTGCTGGGTTGCGTAGGTAAGAGACTTCTCCTTACGCATAATACCCATAGCGGTAACAACAACCTCGTTCATGGTGTTAGCTTCTTCCTTCAAAGTCACGTCGATAGTGCCCTTACCACCAACAGGGATGGTCTGTGCAGCATAACCGATGTAAGAGAAGACAAGCTTCGCATTTGGAGTGGTATTGAGGGTATAGTTACCATCAATATCCGTTACTGTGCCATTGGTGGTACCCTCAACGAGGATAGTAGCACCAATAAGCGGTTCACCAGTTGAGTCAACGACACGACCGGTCACTTTGTGATTGCCATTCTGCTGTACAGACTGCACTGCAGCTTTAGCGTTTGTACCTGCGTAGACACCTGTAGGCGCCAATGCCAATGATAGAGCAAAGGCAGCCGAGAAGTACAGATGCTTCTGCTTTGATTCTTTAAAGATACTCATCAGGTTTAGGTTTTAAACTTTTATTTATTTATTTTCCTAATTTTGTTTCAACTGATTTTAGGTAATGCCAAAATTCCATCTTCTTACACCTTTTATATTTATAAGGTATAGGTTATTAGGGGTTCTTGTTCACATATCTTAAGTTCTTTTCGGGTAGCATTTACTTACTCACAATGACAGCGTTAGAAAAGCACAACTTCCCTAAACCATTGACAAACAAGATGTAACACCTTACTAAGGTCACAATATATAAGATTGTGTCAAACGGCATCTACAATTCAAACAATTAAAGTACTAATAACACTTACTTCAACTTTAAGATTTAACATATATAAACATTCAAAAGATGGAATCGTAACTATTCAGCGATAATGAACGTTGAATATCAAGAACTTATAAACGTAATATTGTAGCAAAAAGACTCGAGATGACATTCTTTACCAGAATTTGTATGTGTCTGTTTATGTAACTTATTGATAATCAACAATACTTTATACGCTTTATTGCTGAATAGTTACAATAAACAAAGACTACAAATGGTACAAATTGCACAAATACAGAATAAGCGCATTAAGACAGAACGTAATATGAACAACAGTTTTTTATTAGAGGTATCTCCGCAATCACGCAATGTATGTCAAATTACGAACTAATAACTTGACAATCTTAAAACTATAATTAGGGTTCCCCTAAAAGCAAGTAAAAGACCATTTCTTTACTCAAAAATGAGTATGAAAATGGTCCTTTATAGTTGGATAGTTTCAAACTGTAAGATTATCAAAACAGTATTTACATTTTGACTCTCACTAAGGGGGGGCAGATTAAGCTAAATGGGCTTTCTAAGATCTCAGCTGACTTAGTCATTTTTTCCATCAGTGACTAAGTTAAGTGACAAAGATGGCTGTATTGTCACCTCGAAAGCAGTTACTTTACCAACATTGAAGATGGGGTCTGGATTTCCATTCTCCCTTAGCATATTTTTAACACGCTGAATACCACGGTTAAACATATTAACATACTTCATACCACGCATAGCCTCTGCAATAATAGGATTACGATAATCATTTACCGTAGGAAAGTTTTCTGGACGAGCCTCCCCATATAAGTCTCCAGCATTGAGAATCTCTATACGATTGCTAAACCGTACAAGAAAAGGTGCTTAATTGGACTTCAGAAGGGCGTTAGTAACACTTCAAAAGGGCATCTATTGCAAGTCAATTAGGCATCTTTTAAAAACCAAAAGAGCATATATTGATTTTGAACTGCATGAAAATAGTTTACAAACGTCGATTGGTAAGGAAATAAACACCCAACACTCAACACCCAACACTCAACACCCAAATCTTATTAAAGATATAAAAAAAGGTGAAGCCTAAAGCTTCACCTTTTTCTTTTTACCATGACTCTCGTTACTCATACGGTCAAGCGCAGTAACGACGTAGACATATTTTGTATTGCCGTCTCTATAATTGAGGCGGAGCTTATTTCCGTAAGGCATTCCCACAATCTTTGACGGATCATTGAGGTTGATTGGCTCATCAGCATAGAAGCGATAAACAATATAACGATAAGGAGCATCCTTCCAACCTTCTCCTCTTGGCGCCTTCCAAGTAAGATAATAATAACCATCACTCTCCTGCTTTGCCTTCACCTTCTTTGGCTTTGATGGAGCCTCATCGTCAATGAATGGCATCAAAGGCTGCAAAGCTGGGTAACGCCAGTAGTGTGTACGAAGAAGCGTACCATAGTTGCCGGGGTTATCAACCACCGACTTAGCATACCACAACACCGTTCCATTCACGTTCTGACACTGCTGATGCAGACGACGTTTAGCTGGAAGCTGATTAGAATTAGGATTCTGTGGATCAGCATGCTTCACCGTACGGAGCACATCCTCGCCAATATAAAGCGGACGATTGCCTGCATAACGGTTCCACCAGCCAATGAGTTCCTTATAATCAGCAGCACGATTGCCAATCTCCCAATAAATCTGTGGCACACAATAGTCTATCCAACCATTGTTAACCCACTTCAACACATCAGCATAGAGGTCGTCATAGTTCTGCAAACCATTTGTACGACTACCATGTTGCGGATCGTTCTTCTGATTGCGATAGATACCGAAAGGAGACACACCAAACTTCACCCAAGGCTTACGACGACGAATAGACTCGCCCAACTGCTTGATAAAGAGGTCTACATTATTACGTCTCCAATCGTTGATATTGGTAAATCCACGTCTGTCACGCTGGAAGTTTCCTTGGTCAGGAATGGTCTGTCCTGCAGCAGGATAAGGATAGAAATAATCGTCAATATGCAATCCATCAATGTCATATCGGCTTACGATATCATCCACCACCGCACAGATATAATCGCGATTCTCTGGCAATGCAGGGTTGAGAATGTAAAGTCCATCGTAAGAGAAGACACGATTAGGATTGGTTATTGCAACGTGATTCGTTGCCAATTGATTGGTATTCTTTGTCTTAGCACGATAAGGATTAATCCACGCATGGAGTTCCATACCACGATTATGACACTCGGTAATCATCCATTGCAATGGATCCCAATAAGGTGAAGGAGGTGTGCCCTGACGACCAGTGAGGAACTTACTCCATGGCTCATACTTACTTGGATAAAAGGCATCACACTCGGCACGCACCTGAAAGATGATAGCATTCACGCCATCTCGCTGCAGTTCGTCCAACTGATAACGCAGCGTACGCTGCATCTCCTGTGTACCAATAGCTTGGAACTGTCCGTTCACACACTGAATCCACGCACCGCGGAACTCTCGCTTCTTAGCCGGACTCTGACCATACACGGCATTGCCCGCCCCAATGAAAAGCACTGCGGCAATCAATAATCTCAATAGAGAATGAAATTGTCTCATTATTTTAATTTAGTTATATGCAAAACAAACATAGCAGCACAACCAGCACAACTGGCCCCTCCCCCATCCCCTCCCCCATAGGGAGGGGAGTGATTAGCGTGATACCCCTATCTATTAAGGAAGGTTTTATGCGTGATACCCTACCAGTTAGGAAAGGTTTTATGCGTGATTCCGCCCCTCTCTCAGTAAGAGAAAGCATTTCTGTGATTTCCCGAGCAAACTGTTTCCAGCACTCCCCCTCTCCCTTCGGAGAGGGGGTTGGGGGGTGAGGCTTTGTTGGATGGTGAGGCTTTTTTATCACCTCTTCCCTGCCATCCTCCTAAACGTCTGGCGGTGGAAGCGGCGTTCAGCCTCTAACACTCGCAGCAACTTTGTGGCAGGAATCACCTTAAGCATTTCCTTATGATAACGCTGTTCTATCTGTCTTAATTGTATTTCATAGCCATCAGCCTTCTCAATCGCCTCACGTGCCTCACGTTCAGACGACGGTTTTGAGCTATGAATAGCGCGCAGTTTATCAAAATAACCACGCTGTTTTTCCCTCATCTCATCATACACAGGGAAGAATCGAGCCGCTTCTTGCGCACTCAACCCTGCCTCTTTCGTCATAAAGCTATGCGATTCTGCCTTGATTTTATTAAAATCAAACTTTCCTTGTGCGTGCAGCAAAGACACACTGAAGAAAACGCAAAGCATTAGGATTATTCTTTTATATTTCATACTTTCTTCTCCTTTGTTATTCTGCACTTGCCAGATAAGCATACATATCCGACTCGTCTATCATAAAATAATCAGCTGCCTGATCAAAATCATCAGCTGACGAAGCCGACAACTCCTGAGCATCTTGTGCTAAATGACCGCCTCCTAATGACTCTTTTCCCTGTCCGCCATCAAACTCATGATAGGCAAGGAAGCCTACTAACACAACTCCAATAGTCATTGCTGCAGCTGCCAATGGGCGGAGATAACGTACCATTGCACGACGTGGCTCTGTCTTAACATCCCTTTCTTTCTGCTCTTCTGCTGGTATCTGAGACATCACAAGGGAAGACAATTCCGAGAAGTAATTCTCAGGAACAGTAAAAGGGCGCTGCGTGCCAAATTCCTTTTGTAAGTGATTCGTTGATTCCATAAAGTTTTTCTTTGATATAACTTAGACTGCAGAAAGGTTGAATGGTTTAATCATCAAGGTAAAAATATTATTCATACCGCTTCACGTAGTCAGTAATCTTCTGCACCGCAATATGATAAGAGGCTTTCAGCGAACCCTCGCTGGTACCCAATATCTCGCTTATCTCGGAATATTTCATCTCGTCATAATAACGAAGTGTGAACACCGCACGCTGCACATCGGGCAAACTCGCAATGGCTTCCTGCAACAACGCCTGACTCTTGTCACCATCGAAGTAGTCATCCGCCATCAACCGATTAGCCACCGAGAGGTCGGCATCAGCACTGGACAGCGTTGCCGCCTTTTGGTTACGCAGAAACTCCAACGACTCGTTGATAGCTATTCGATAAAGCCAAGTAGAGATTTTCGACTTCCCCTGAAAGGTTGAAAGACTCTTCCATGCCTTGAGAAACGTGTTTTGCAACACGTCGTCAGCATCATCATGAGTAAGAACAATACTACGAATCTTCCAATACAGCGACTGGCTATACTGGTCAACAATCACGGGAAAAATCTTCTGTCTTCCTTCGGGACTCGCCAACTGGCGAATCACTTCAGCTTCATCGAGGGAAGTCACTACTCTTCAGGAACTGCTTGGATCGTCAAGAGCGAAACGCTACTTAACGAATAGAAACCTTGCGGACAACATTGCCCACCTTAACGATATAGCATCCCTTCGGGAGGTTAAGCGTATAGTGCTTATCGCTGCCGTCAACCTTCACGCTCATCACGCGTACACCCGTCACATTATAAACTGCAAGTTGTTCGTCCTCAGCACCTACAACATGCAACACGTTACCAACAACTGAGATTGAAATCGTCTGTGTGTCGAAGTCAATCAAATCAATCGCTGCACGTGCCTGCACCGGAGCGGTGAAGCCTACTGAAAGCAGTAATGTGAAAAGAAAAGGAGTAAATATATTTTTTATCATAGACTATGCTTTTATGTTAGCCACAAAGATAGCAATTTTAAGAATACATCTACTCATTTTATTGCCCTCCCCTATTAAGATTTAATATTAATTAATATATTATACGAGATAGAATAATACAAAAAACAAAATTTTAAATCAAACTTCACTTGTGTTTTAACTCTACGCTCTTTCTAAAGAGTTCTTTAAGTGGAGGTCTTCGTCTATTGCGAATTTGTTTGTTATCATTAGCATTAAGAAAGTATTTATCACTTATAACCTTGTTCTATAGGCGTTGACTATCCCCATTATTAGGTATTTACTTCGTAAACGCTTTCTATTTTATTTTTTTTCATTACCTTTGTTTGTTCACATACAAGTTGGGCAAGTTGACGGGTGAACAAGTTGACGAGTGAACAAGTTGCTTGCAAAGGAGACAAAGTAACATAGGAACTTTAAGTTGACAAGTTGGGCAAGTTGACAGGTGAACAAGTTGCTTGCGAAGGAGACAGAGTAACATAGGAACTTTAAGTTGACAAGTTGGACAAGTTGACGAGTGAACAAGTTAACGAGTAAACAAGTTGTTTGCAAAGGAGACAAAGTAACATAGGAACTTCAAGTTGACGAGTGGGCAAGTTGACAGGTGAACAAGTTGCTTGCGAAGGAGACAGAGTAACATAGGAACTTTAAGTTGACAAGTTGGACAAGTTGACGAGTGAACAAGTTGACGAGTGAACAAGTTGACAAGTGAACAAGTTGCTTGCAAAGGAGACAAAGTAACATAGGAACTTTAAGTTGACAAGTTGGGCAAGTTGACGAGTGAACAAGTTGACGAGTGAACAAGTTGCTTATAGCAATAAATACAGCAGACAAGAAGTAATCATAATTATGAATTCTGAATTGTGAATTTTGAATTCTCAAAAGTGAATTCTGAATTATCAAAGATATGAAGCTATCAGAATTAAAAACGGGAGAAACTGGTGTTATCGTAAAGGTATCGGGACACGGTGGTTTCCGGAAACGAATCATAGAAATGGGATTTATCAAGGGAAAGACCGTTGAGGTATTGCTCAATGCGCCCTTGCAAGACCCTGTTAAATATAAGATTATGGGCTATGAGGTTAGCCTTCGCCATAGCGAGGCTGACCAGATAGAGGTATTGTCAGAAGTGGAAGCACGTGCACTTGAAAATGAGGCGGAATATGCAGACAGTAAGGTTGCGATGGACTCTACTACATTCGACAGTACAGATAAGGAATTAACGCCCGACGAACTGTCAGATGCAGCAAACCGTAAGAGGCGCACTATCAATGTAGCACTTGTTGGTAATCCTAATTGTGGTAAGACTTCGCTTTTCAACTTTGCATCTGGTGCACACGAACGAGTGGGAAACTATTCGGGAGTGACGGTTGATGCAAAGGTGGGACATGCCGAGTATGATGGCTATGAATTTAATCTTGTAGACCTCCCCGGCACTTATAGTCTTTCTGCCTATAGCCCTGAAGAACTCTATGTACGTAAACAGTTGGTAGATAAGACACCAGATGTTGTTATCAACGTGATAGACTCTTCTAACCTTGAGCGCAACCTCTATCTTACAACGCAATTGATAGATATGCACATACGTATGGTTTGTGCACTCAATATGTTTGATGAGACAGAACAGCGTGGTGACCATGTCAATGTGCGGCAACTCTCTGAACTCTTCGGCGTACCGATGGTACCAACAGTATTCACCAATGGTAGAGGCGTGAAGGAACTTTTCCGTCAGATTATCGCTGTTTATGAAGGGAAAGAAGACGAGTCGTTGAAGTTCCGCCATATTCATATCAACCACGGACATGAGATAGAACATGGTATTAAAGAGATGCAGGAGCACTTGAAGAAATATCCAGAACTCTGTCGTCGCTATTCTACTCGCTATCTTGCTATCAAACTGTTGGAACATGATAAGGACGTGGAAGAACTCGTCAGTTCGTTAACTGATTCGGTTGAGATATTCAATCACCGTGATACGGCAGCCGCACGTGTAAAGGAGGAAACTGGCAACGACAGCGAGACAGCAATCATGGATGCTAAGTATGGTTTCATCAATGGTGCGCTGAAGGAGGCGAAGTTCTCGACAGGTAATAAGAAAGATACTTATCAAACAACCCATGTCATCGACCGCATATTGACAAACAAGTATTTTGGTTTCCCCATCTTCTTCCTTATTTTGTTGGTGATGTTCACGGCAACCTTCGTCATTGGTCAGTATCCGATGGACTGGATAGAGGCTGGTGTAGGCTGGTTGGGCGAGTTTGTTTCAACGAATATGCCCGATGGTCCAGTAAAGGATATGGTCGTTGATGGTATTATCGGTGGTGTAGGAGCCGTTATCGTATTCCTACCTCAGATATTGATACTTTATTTCTTCATCTCATATATGGAGGATTGCGGTTATATGTCACGTGCTGCTTTCATCATGGACCGATTGATGCACAAGATGGGGCTGCATGGAAAGTCGTTTATCCCACTTATCATGGGCTTCGGTTGTAATGTGCCGGCGGTGATGGCTACACGTACGATTGAAAGTCGTCGCAGTAGGTTAATCACAATGCTGATTCTCCCATTGATGAGCTGCTCCGCTCGTCTGCCTATCTACGTGATGATTACGGGTTCGTTCTTTGCCTTGAAATACCGTTCGCTTGCCATGCTCTCCTTATATATAATAGGTGTGTTGATGGCAGTAGTGATGAGTCGTCTGTTCTCTGCTTTTGTTGTCAAAGGTGAGGATACGCCGTTTGTGATGGAGCTACCCCCTTACCGCTTTCCAACATGGAAGGCGATAGGTCGCCATACATGGGAAAAAGGAAAGCAATATCTGAAGAAGATGGGAGGTATCATTCTTGTTGCTTCAATCATCGTATGGGCATTAGGCTACTTCCCACTCCCTGACGATCCGAATATGGATAAGCAGGCACGACAGGAACAAAGCTATATTGGAAGAATTGGTAAGACCGTTGAACCAGTGTTCCGTCCACAAGGTTTCAGTTGGAAGTTAGATGTAGGTTTATTGTCAGGTATGGGTGCAAAAGAGATTGTTGCATCAACAATGGGTGTGCTCTATTCCAATGATGACAGTTTCTCTGACGACAGCGGTTATAGTAGTGAGGTTGGAAAATACTCAAAGCTACATAATCTGATTACAAAGGATGTAGCGACCTTGCATAATATCAGCTATGAAGAAGCAGAGCCTATAGCCACACTGACAGCCTTTAGCTTCTTGCTCTTTGTACTGCTCTACTTCCCTTGCGTTGCTACGATAGCAGCCATTAAGGGCGAGACAGGCAGTTGGGGGTGGGCACTCTTTGCTGCAGGCTACACCACAGCATTAGCTTGGATAGTCAGTGCTGTGGTCTTTCAGGTGGGCTTATTGTTCATCTGATGTTCAGAAATTGTTTTTGAAAGAATATAAGTAATGATAGTATAGGGGCGTATTATACGTCTGACGACTAAACTTATAACTAAACCTAATAACCAACCCCTTACCTGTCCCCCAAGGTAAGGGGTGTAGCTTGTTTGATACTCCTATAAAGTAAATGCTATCAAAGACGGTTACCATAATTCTGACATACTGAGAAGTACTCCGTTTAAATAATTAAGAATTATAGTTTACCTCTTTTTTGAGAAAAGTTTTGTATATTTGCCTTTGATTATAAAGACGAGCTGCAACAAAGGCTATATATTAGATGAATAACGTAAGGACATACAGTATAATAAAGGGATGGGTAGCTTGCCTATTCCTTCTGCTGTTTGCTGCTTGTACTGTTCCCCACAAACAAGAAGTTGATGTTTATAATGATAAGGCTTATGCTTTACATTATCGCAACCTCGACTCCGTGAGAATCTATGCAAATAAAGCCTATAACATGGCAGGAGATTATGATGCAGGAAAGGCAGAAGCATTGAATAATCTTGCTTTCGTTGACTTGATGAAGATGCGCTTTACTGCAGCCTATGCTAAACTTGACTCTGTCCTTAAAATCACTGATAACCAAGTAGAATTGCTGGTAGCTGATATACAGCTTATGCGTCTTTGTCAGCGTGAGTCACTCAACAAAGAGTTCTACGATTACTTTGAGAAGGCGCAGAAACGAATTCATCGTATTGAAGAGGATGAGAACCTTCTCTCTCCTCGTCAGCAACGCCGTATGGTCTATGCGCGCTCTGAGTTTGCTATCGTCACTTCTACTTATTACTATTATGTAGGTTTGGAACAACCCTCTGTCAAAGCTCTCAGCCAGATTAACCCTGACGGAGAGATACAAACCGACATGGCACAGCTGTTGGCTTATTACTATAACATCGGAGCTGGTGGCATTATCAATACGAATTCGCAGAAAGCTATTGAACAAAAGGAGTTTGAGTATCTCATACGTTGCTATATGCTTGCACGACAGCACAATTTCCCTTATTGGGAAGCAAACTCTTTACAGGCTATCAGTGAGCTTATTCTGAACGATAAGAGTCGAGAAACACTGATACACGATAACCTTCCATCCTTCCAGTATCTCAACCTTGATCATATGCCTGACAAGCTCCTTGCAGGTAATCTGGCACAACGTTCACTCCATATCTTCCAACGTTATGGAGACGTTTATCAGACGGCAGGTTCCTATCGTACACTGGCTTCATGCTATTGGCAGATAAAAGATTATCGCTCGGCGATCATCTGTTTGAATAAGGCTTTGAACAACAACCCTGCTATCAAGCAGGCACCTGACCTCGTTGCATCTATTCGAGAACAGCTAAGTGTGGCTTATTCGGCAATAAATAACAAGCAACAGAGTGATTATAACCGTAATATCTATCTGGACCTGCAGGACGAAACCCGACAAGATAGATACCTCACATCACGTGCAGAGCAGTTAGAGCGTACCTCACAACAGCTGAATCTTATTATCTTTGCTGTAGGACTCTCTATCTTCTTCGTACTTGCTTCACTCGTTCTTTTCCACTATCTTCGCCGAAGAAAAGACACACAAGGTTCGTTGGACGACCTCCTCCTTCCACTTGAACAGTGGCGGCAACACAACGAACAACACATGGCAGAGCTGGCAGAACAGTATGAAGAGATATCTGAACAACTTGATATCAACAAGTTACATCTCACTGATAACAAGCGTAAGAACCTTGAACAGCGGGCTAAGATTTCGCTTGTAAATGGTGTAATCCCGCTTATCGACCGTATGTTGCATGAGATTGAGAAGCTCAAGAAAGGTGGTGAAAACGAAGCTGTGAAGGCAGAACGTTACACCTATATTCGCGAGTTGACGGATAAGATAAACGAACTGAACTCTGTTCTTACAGAGTGGATTCAGCTCCGACAAGGTAAACTGTCACTGCATATTGAGAGTTTCCCAGTACAACAGGTATTCGATATCGTGAAGAAAGGACGTATGGGTTTCCACATGAAAGGAATTGACCTGCGTGTAAATGACACTAAGGCAGTCGTCAAAGCCGATCGTGTTCTGACACTTTTCATGGTGAATACATTAGCTGATAATGCTCGTAAATTCACTGAGAAAGGTGGTGAAGTGACGATTACATCCACTGAAGAACCAGACTATGTTGAGATATCTGTTACCGATACAGGTTGCGGACTAACTGAGGAACAGCAACAGCATATCTTCGACCATAAACCTATCCATGACCAAAAAGACAGCGCATCGCATGGATTTGGACTGATGAACTGCAACGGTATCATCAATAAATACAAGAAGATTAGCCAGATATTCTCTGTTTGCGAGATGGGTGTAGAGAGTCTGAAAGACAAGGGAAGCCGTTTCTTCTTCCGTTTGCCAAAGGGTATCAGTCGTATTTTGCTTGCCTTCTTCTTGGCAACAGCATCCTTATTATCTGCTCAGGCACGTCCTACAAGAGCCAGCGATAAGGCTACAGCCCTTGCAAAGAAAGACTACAACACCCTTGCAGGTATCTATGCAGACTCGGCTTACTTTTCAAATATCAATGGTGCATACAGTAAAACATTGGCTTATGCTGATACTTGCCGTTACTATCTCAACCAGCATTATCTACAGCTTCGTCCTAAAGGAAAAGATCTGATGAAGCGACTTGGAAGTCTTTCTATTGTTCCTGCAGAGATTAAGTGGTATCATGATAGCCTACCAATGAACTACGGTATTATCCTTGACATACGTAATGAAAGTGCTGTGGCTGCACTGGCGCTGCATGAATGGGACCTTTATAAATACAATAACTCGGTTTATACCCACCTCTTCAAGGAGCGTTATGCCGATAATTCGTTGGGCGAATACTGCCGAATGATGATGAAGTCTGAGACCAATAAGAATGTGGCTGTTGCCCTTCTTGTCCTCTTCTTACTTTCTATCTTCCCCGTTTATTACGTGATGTATTATCGTCACCGTCTGTCTTACCAATTCTGTTTGGAGCGTGTAAAGCAGATTAACACCATCCTTCTCAGCGATGTAAGCGAAGAAAACAAGCTTAGAGAGGTTGAAAAAGTATTAAGCGACCGATTCCCTGAACGATTACTTGCTATCGTCACACAGATTAAGCAAGCACTTGTCGCATCTGTAGAAGAGAACCAGAAGAGCCAATCAGACATAGAGATGCTCGAAGATGAGGTGCGTTGTGTGGAATATGAGAACGAGCGTTTGCATATCAGTAACAGTATTCTTGACAACTGTCTTTCAACGCTCAAGCACGAAACGATGTACTACCCCTCACGTATTCGTCAGCTTGTGGACGAGCCCGACCGACAACTTGAGGCGATTGACGAGTTAGCAATCTACTATAAAGAACTCTATCAGATTCTCAGCCAGCAAGCAATGAGTCAGGTAGAATCTGTGAAACTCCTATCACGTCCTGTGGATATCTCAACAGTAGTAAGTACTGCAAAGCTTACAAGACCATTCAAGTCACCACTTATCAATGGCGACCCTGTCTTCCTTGCTTATTTATTTGATATACTATATCTTATCAATAACAACCAACCACTTACGGTCACAGCCGAAGAGCATCAGCATGGTTATGTAACCTTACATATCCTCATGTCTACATTGACACTGCCTGACGAAGAATGTCGCGACCTCTTCCAGCCTTCTGCCGACCGCTTGATGTTCTTCATCTGCCGACAGATAGCCCGCGACAATGGTGAATCTACCAATAAACGTGGCTGTGGCATCTCAGCTATTGAGACACCGAATGGCGTAAGAATTGATGTGGTTTTAGCAAAAGCAAATTAAGAAACATAACTAAACAAAATATACCTATGGAGAATTTTAGAGTCATCATCGTTGAAGACGTACCCTTGGAATTAAAAGGAACGGAGGGTATCTTCCGAAACGAAATCCCTGAAGCCGAGATTATCGGAACAGCAGAAAGCGAAGTTGCCTACTGGAAACTGATTAAGCAAGACCTGCCCGACCTCGTGCTACTCGACCTTGGATTGGGTGGTTCAACAACGGTGGGAGTAGAAATCTGCCGCCAAACAAAACAGACTTATCCACACGTGAAGGTGCTTATCTTTACGGGTGAAATACTGAATGAAAAACTATGGGTTGACGTTCTCGATGCAGGTGCTGATGGTATCTGTCTGAAGAGTGGCGAACTATTGACACGTGGTGACGTAGCGAGTGTCATGTCGGGCAAACGCATGGTATTCAATCAGCCTATCCTTGAAAAGATTGTAGGCAGATTCAAGATGAGCGTGAGCGGTCAGCTGATGCACCAAGAAGCAATGGTTAGCTACGAGATTGACGAGTATGACGAGCGCTTCCTCCGCCACCTCGCACTCGGTTATACCAAGGAGCAGATTACCAACCTACGTGGTATGCCTTTCGGTGTAAAGAGCTTAGAGAAACGACAGAACGAACTCGTACAGAAATTCTTCCCTGATGGTAACAACGGTATGAGCGTCAACGCAACGCGCCTTGTAGTTCGTGCATTAGAACTACGTATTATTGATATCGACAACCTCCATGCTGATGAGGAATAAGTTAGGTTATATAGTCTTAGTGCTTCTCATAGCCCAGTTGGCACTGATACTGCTCTCATGGCTTCTGACGGCAGCTTTCCCCGAGCTACCGATGCGCTCTGTGCTGAGTAGTGAGGGCATCCGATGGTTCTTTGGATCCTTTGTCAGCAACCAACTATCACCACTGCTCATCTATCTTATTATGACAGTGATGGCAGTAGGTGCGTGTGTTCGTAGCCGCCTTTATGCTGCGTTGCGTGCCATGCTATCAAACATGAGAAGCAGCCTAACAAACTCATCTAACAATCGTTACAAATTCCATTATCGTGAGAAGGTTGGTCTACGCATAGCATTGGTCGAGTTTATCGCCTATGTGATTGTCATGCTCCTTCTTACGGCTGTTCCCCATGCAATTCTCCTAAGCGTGACGGGACGATTATTCCCCAGTTCGTTCTCATCGAGTTTCATCCCTTCCCTATCGCTGATCATCACGATTATGTCACTAACCTATGGTGTGGCAAGTGGTACAATAGACAGCGTTGCCAAGATACACAAAGTCCTTGTTGGCGGTTTGGAAGTAGGTTCAAGACTTGTTCCCACCTACCTTATCGGCATACAATTGTATATGTCGATAAGGTATGTATTTATCTTATAGCCTCAACCCAATCGGTCATTAGAGCCTAAACTTATTGTGCTCTAATGACCGATTTGGCTTTAAACATATACTACTATAAGTTTAATTTCATTTGCTGTCATTTTTAACATTCTGAGAAAACTCATTGTAAATCAATCATATAAGCATTCGTTAAAGGTGACAGAAATGACAGCAAACTTATTTTAGTTCAACTTGTCTATGCAGATTAAGCACGTATAAGAGCAGGAAAAACTTAAATCATTCGTTACACTTAGAGACCGCTGTGCATATATTACAATTGCACCATGATGATTGCCTTAAACTCCTTCATCGTTCTTTAGTTAGCCTATGACTTACAAAGACTTATCAACACTACCTTCACTGACAGAAATTGTATTGAGAGCTGGCAACAGCTATTTATGTCTAAACCGACAATCAGAATTTTCGTATTTAAACATTTTAGACAGAAACTTTTATTGATCGTTTTCTAACTATAAAAGGCACAATATAGAAAAACTTCATTAGTCACCCATATTTCTATTTAAATGGGGTCAAATATTTTTTATTTACCCTCTATTTCAACATATTGAAAACTTTGTGGAGCACGTTTTATACCATACTCAGAAAGCAATTTTGGCCTACCGTATTGTACTAAATTAGATATTTGGTATGCATATGCAAAAGGTTTACCTTCAAAATATTTAAAATAATCATCTTTACAAATACCTCCAATAAGTTTCGTTTTTTCCCATATTTCTTTTGGAGAAGCCTTTAATATTCCCTTTAAATAAAACTCTCCTACAACCCTCATAGTTGGATATGTTTCATATATAAGAATCCATTTAACCTCTTCATTAGCATGAATACTCTTTCGATATTCAACTTGCTTGTAACCACCAAATATCTGTTTAACATATTTCGGTTTAATCGACAATAAAATTTTTTTCATAATTTGTATTTTTGATAAGCATATGAAACGTCTCTGGACTTATCGGAATTAAGTGTTGGCTATGTGCACCAGATATATCTATTCCGACTTTTATTAGATCCTCGCTAGATATATTTTCTTTAAAATAATAAGCATATAAAAATTCTATGACTATAGGTTTTTGCTCTGCTCTAAGCCAACATTCACGCAATGAGCTCGACAACAAAGTACTTCTTTTCTTACATCTGTTTATAAATTGATTCTCATTATGAAACTCTCTATAAACTTGTTCTACAATACCAACACCCAATAAATGTCCATTTCTTATAGATTCAGATTTCTGATAAAATAAAAGAACAGACCCTTCTCGAATTTCTTTATTGTCATTATGTACAATTACAACTTTTCGAATAGCCTGCTTTACAGGTTCTATATCTATCTCCTTTTCGCCAATGACCTGAATTGGTGGTATTAACATACTTGCATAGCTTTTATATATCGGAAGCAGGAATACACTATTCTTGCTAGTATGATAAGGAAAGCAGTATGAAGCTTGCAAAGTAATATCTTTACGAAAATTACGTACATACACCTCCTCTTCTTTATCACCAGATTTAAAAATACAAGTTTTTTCCCCCCATAATTTAAATCCCCATTGCTCTAACATACCTATCAAGCGACCTTTTATAATACTATTAGCAAATATCGTAACATAAATTTCATCAACACGATAAGACATAGCTGTCTCAAATATGATTCGCATAAATCGTTGACCTAATTTCTGAGCAGTAAAGTTCGCCTTAAAACTACAGATTTTTAATCTCTGTGCAGGCTTGAATAATGGCTCTATATCAGAGTAATCCTCTTTTATATCTTCTAACTTCAATTTTAGTAAACCTCTCAACTGTTTTGTCTTATCTAAAGCGACATAAACCTCATCATTTGATTTTTTTCTAAACCATGTTTCATAATAGGGAGAATAATCTCTTTTAAAATCATCAAAAAAAGAATCTTTTAAATCTAAAGAACCAAATCTAACTTTACTAATTGCCACACCAATAGTATCATCCTTCTCCCTATGTTCATTTGAACACTTCTCAACAAACTCCTCTGTCGTAAAGACCTTATCATCGATTTGTAGAAGACGAGCAAGATTATGTGTTATCTGATTATCTGTAACTAAGACATCAGCATCATAAAACAACATATTAAGTTGAGCCAGCAATGGCTTGCACTCTACTAGATTTAGTTTAAAATTACATACAGAATTTTCAAGTTCAGTAATAGGTTGAACTTTTGGCTTAATTTCAACGAAAACTTTCAAAAAACTCAAATATTTAAAACTATCAAGGGGAATGAAATGGGTTAAAATTGCTATTGTTGGCATATCAATATAACACGTACCCTCAATTAAATTTATCCATTTAAGTAGTACGGTTATGCTATCCAACAAAATTCCCTTCTTAACTACATCAAGAGCAATATCAGTACCTAAAAGTATCTTCATTTTCTAATTAATCGTACAATTAATCTATAATTAGTGATAACAAAAAAAGCAAATACCACTGATATCAATGATATTATAACACCAATCTTTATAGATGGCGAGATATGTATATAACTTCCTTGGTTTAAATCAAAACACAACATTGAACCAACCCAACTAAGAAGTATAACAACACTAAGATATACTATAAGCCGCATCCAATTTATTTTTGGGTATTGAGATGTAAAAAAGAAACGAAACCTCATGAAACTTTTGCATTTATCTTTATTATCATTAGCAGATTCTTCTTTTTTCCAATGATGTGCAATGTAATAAGATTTCTTTGCACCTTTGGGTATGTAATCTCTCCACAATTCTTTTTCAAGTAATCTACTGTCACTCTTTAAGGAACTTCCATTTTGTACAATTTCTTTTGTTTCTACCATAAAGAAAAGATGTGCCTTATAAAACTTAAAATAATCATATCCTTCTTCCTTCATCTTATCAATCGCTTCCATGTGAACGCTTCTATGTTCATTCATTCGAAAATCTATCATATCTATTTCAGAAAAAGCATCCTGCAAAAAATCATTGGAAATATGATCTGATATCACCGCATCTTTTACTTTTTTTGCTTGAAGTCGAAATCTAATATACAGATGGGTATTAGAATTACAAACATTATCTTCAGGCTTATTTCCTAGTGTTATGGTAAGCATTGAACCAATTATCTTTGACCTACACCTATCTGCAATTTCAATAGTTTCCACTCTAAAATTATTAGAACCAAGTTGGTACAAACAGAATTTCTCTTCATCATCTTCTGTACTAGTAACTTTACTAAAAGCATTTTTTGGAGAAGTATCTGACTTTAAATCCATATTAAATACTGTACAAAGAAGTTTATTGTCATTCTTTAGCAATCTAACTAAATCAAAATCTTTTCCATTTTCTTCAATTTCAAAAGGGATAAAAAGACGAATCTTTCCCACCTTTTGGCTAATCTTTAAACCAAAATCATAAAAAAAACTTATACGAGAACGAATCGTTCCAACATATACTTTCCAAATGTTTACATGAGCCTCACAAACTTCATTAACATTTTCATCTTCACTCTTAGATTCTTCGCAACTTTTAGAGTCTAAATAATTAGAATCCTTAACTAGATCTCCTTCATTGCTTCGCAATTTATAACTTAAGATAAAACTCTTCATATAGATGTAGATATTTATTTAATATTTTTGTAACTAACAAATTAAAAAAAACTTTTAATTTATATATTCTATTTTCCAAAAGCGGGAGGTGATATCCTCAAAGCTGCCATCTGGACTACGGCGATACATCCGCTGATTGGTGCGTGGGGAGTCGAGTCCACCGAGATGGCGGAGATAAGGTCCCACTTTAATATAGTCGAAATGCTGTTGGTCGATGAGTGGTGAGATAGCTGTGCGCCCAGTGTACCAACCTATCTTAAAACCTGCGTGATGACAACGAACGTGCTCAGCAAGTCTGTTGACTTCAGCTGGGTCGGCATCGCCTCCCATAAACCCCACACAGGTAATCGTGTCTTCCGTTTCGCGAATCAGAGCAGACAGCGCCTCAGCCGTTAAGTCCTCGCCCCTATCAGCCCACAGAAACTGACTGTGGCAACCGGGACAGCGACACGGACAACCCGAAATGTTGATAGCAAGCGTTACCTCATCAGGAAACTCTTGAAAGACAATATCTGTATTGATATAATGAAGCATTGCTGTCTGATTATTCTTCTGAAACTCATTCACGCTCAAAGGACTATCATCGCCTGCTGTATGCCACAACATCTCCTTTGGGAAGACCTATTTTCTAAGCTACAAAGATATAAAGAATGTTTTAAACAAAACAGACTTTACATAGAAATTTTAAGGAAACAAATATAGATATTCAGGAATTTAGGGTGATAAGCTTTGCCTTTTGAGTACAGAACTATTATTACCGACCTTATCAAAAGTCAAAACAATTTTTCTCTCACAAATGGCAGACAAATAATTTCCATAAATATAGTAAACTTTTATCACTACTTATTTCAGACAAATCTTATTAATGACTTGAAAGTACTCATTTTATCTACAATAACAGCCTATTACAACTCATAATCGTATAAAAAAACATAAAAATACAAAATCTAACACTGGCAGATTTGGTCGTTCACATAATTATATGTACCTTTGCACGCCGTATCAATTTTGGATAACGGCAACAGCTATATTTTTAAGGAGGGAATAGTAAACAATTCATGAGACAACTTAAGATTTCAAAAAGTATCACCAACCGATCAAGTGAGGCACTGGATAAGTATCTCGTTGAGATTGGTCGTGAACCGATGATTACCGTTGACGAAGAGATTGAGTTGGCACAGGAAATCCACAAGGGCGGTCGCAAAGGCGAGCGTGCTAAGGAGAAACTGATTAAGGCTAACCTCCGTTTCGTCGTTTCTGTGGCTAAACAGTATCAGCACCAAGGACTCTCTCTCACCGACCTTATCGACGAGGGAAACATTGGTTTGGTAAAGGCAGCTGAGAAATTCGATGAGACCCGTGGTTTTAAGTTTATCTCATATGCTGTTTGGTGGATTCGTCAGAGTATTCTGCAGGCTATCGCTGAGCAGAGTCGTATCGTGCGTCTTCCTTTGAACCAAGTTGGTGCTATCTCAAAGATTAATCAGGTAACGAACGAGTTTGTGCAGCAGCACAACCGTCGTCCTTCTATCCATGAGTTGGCAGAGTTGACAGGTATCGACGAGGCACGTATCCGTCAGAGCCAAAGTGCAGACAATCATCACATGAGTATCGATGCTCCATTTAGCGATGACGACGATAACTCAATGAGCGATATGCTGTCTTCAGGTGATGACTCTCGCACCGACCGAGGCGTTGATTTCGAGTCAATGTCAGACGATCTCCGTGCCGTTCTTCAGAACACTTTGAAGGATCGTGAGATAAAGATTGTCACCGAGTGTTTCGGTATCGGTTGCCAAGAGAAGGGTTTGGAAGAGATTGGAACAGAGATGGGACTTACTCGCGAACGTGTTCGCCAGATTCGTGAGAAGGCTATTGAGAAGATTCGTGAGAGCGGCAACGCACGCGTACTCATGAAGTACTTGGGTTAAGAAAGATAAGATTAAGATGATTAAATATAAAAGAGGGTGTGTCAAAAGGCACATCCTCTTTTTTCATTTAACCTTAATTACAAACAGTCTGTCTGACCAGATTTAATGTTCTTATAATCGACATTCAGTTTGGCAAACTCA